>NZ_JBFTNE010000002.1:0-194648 GCF_056397325.1 Cupriavidus sp. 05N39 | reverse complement strand
CGGTAGTTGTGTTGCGAGGGGGCGAATCTTAAGGGAGCCCCTCGGCCATGGCAAGCGTTTTCTGAAATGTTTTTCGCACGACCCATAAAGAGCCTCATAGTCAACAAATGGACGCGAGAAGCAAGCTGGCAACGGGACTGGTCAAGGGCCATACGGCCGAGGCAATATACAGCCACCATTGGAAGGCATCGAGGACGCGAGTCGGCGCACCATCCGCCACCGACTCTATATATAGGAGGAGATCCGCATGACCATCCGCATCGTGAGGCTGGGCTCGCCCAGGTTGCCCGACGAAGGGATCCGCATCGGGACCGTGCGCCGGCCACCGCGGGGCGTACCAAAGGCCGAATTCGCCACGCGGGACTTCTACGATGTGTGGTTCCCGAACCTGTCGCCGTCAGCCGAACTGGTCTCGGAAGCCCTTGCCATACAAGGCGAGGGGAACGAGAAGGCCTGGCGGGCATTCGAGCGTCAGTTCCGGGCAGAGATGGCCCGTCCCGATGCAAGCCGGACCCTGGACCTGCTGGCCGCCATGTCGCAGCAAACCAACTTTTCGCTTGGCTGCTATTGCGAGCACGAGGAACGCTGCCACCGCTCTATCTTGCGCGCCCTGTTGGCGACACGCGGAGCCGCCCTAGCTTAGGCCAGCCGAAGACGACAGTGAGCCGGTCACACCACCCTGTGGTCATTCGCGCACTGGCGGCGAAATAGCGCGCGCAGGCTGGGCCAGCGGATAGGAAGGAGTGGCGTGCAGTGGCGCACAGCATCGCGCTGCGCATAGTGCACCATCAGTTGTTCGCCAATCGACTGCCGGAAATAGGAGGGCGCCGGGTAGTTCATGCTCAATCCCTATTGTGGTTCGTCAGGATTGATAGTATACCAAATTTTGGTGCAGTGCGTCATACCAGGGCACGCGGCCGCCCCACAATGGGGCGGCCGCGCCGGCATGTATCCTGGTTTGGTCCTTTGARATCAATAGCAGGCAGGCACCGCGCCCCGATAGAACGGACACGGCATCAAAAAGATGTTTTGTATACCAAATACCGTGTGGCCGTAGGCCATCCTCCGGAATTGACGGCCATCCCTTGTGCCCTTAGCCAGCACCCGCGATGCTGCCATCACGTTTGGCGGCACCGTCACGGCCGCTGGTTTCGCTGACGGCCATATCTTCGGCTGCCTTGGCAGCACTATATACATGGCGGGTCGCCAGCAGCGCCGCCAGGTCGGCATCGCCGGCGATGACTGCCTGCAGAATCTGGGCATGTTCCTCCCAGTTCTGCCTGGCGCGCGCCACATTCGCCGGCGCGAACAGCAGTCCCGTGCGCTCCCGCAGCGTACGCACCATATCCTGCAGCACGCTGTTGGCGGCGATATTGCCCAGCACTTCGTGGAAGTGGGAATTCAGTTCCACGAAGCGCTCCGAGCGGCCGCTGGCGGCAGCTTCAGTGCCCTGGCGCAGGACCTCGTTGAGTTCCGCAATCAGGGCCGGATCACGGCGCTGGGCTGCCAGCTTGGCGTTAAGTCCCTCCAGCGTGGCGCGCACTTCGACCATTTCCTTGGCAATATTCGGCGACAACGTCGCTACCGAGGCACCACGTCGCGGCTCGATGCGCACCAGGCCTTCCGCCGCCAGCGCGCGAAGCGCTTCCCGCACGGGAATGCGCGAAACGCCCAGCTCGGTGGAAAGCTTGTTCTCGACCAGGCGTTCACCCTGGCTATATTGCCCACCGAGGATGCGCTCGCGCAATGTATCGGTAACCAAGGCAAACAAAGGGGAATGCTGGGCGCCAAGGCTGGCGCCGGCGGAATCCGAACCAGGAAGAGCGTGTTCGGTACCAGGGGCGTCGGACATAGATTCTGGCTTGGGTCAGCAAGACACCGTCCTCGGCTAAAGCGCGCAGGCTGTCCGTCGCGGACGGTTGTCAAAGGGATCAAGGACGGCGGCACCATCCCGGAACGTTCACGGATAGGGCAGCCGCAGTGGCAATGTCCGCATTGTATACCGGCAGATCAAGGTTTTTGCGCAACGAAAAGCACCTGCGCCGTCATCGTCTCGCATGGCTTCGCCGCCAGCCCGTACTTCTGGCCCGGCAGGCTATGATGCGGTGGCCTCACTCCTCCCAAACCCCGCGTGTATTTTGCCGATGGCTCTGAACCTGGTCTGGCTCTCCTTCTTCCTGATTGCTTTCGTCGTTGCCTGCATCCGTCTGGCGGCAGGCGATACCGCTGTGTTCCCGGCGATGCTGGCGAGCCTGTTCGACAATGCGCGTACGGCTTTTGAGATTTCCCTTGGCCTTGCCGGCGTCATGAGCCTGTGGCTGGGCATGATGCGTATTGGAGAGCGTGCCGGCGTAGTCGACGTTTTCGCGCGGGCCGTCAACCCGTTGCTGCGCCATTTCTTCCCCGGCATCCCACAGGGTCACCCGGCTCAGGGCGCGATGATGATGAATGTGTCGGCCAATATGCTCGGACTGGACAATGCGGCGACACCGCTCGGCCTCAACGCCATGCGCGAGTTRCAATCGCTCAACCCGCGTCCGGACACGGCCAGTAACGCGCAGATCATGTTTATCGTGCTCAACACGGCCGGGTTGACGTTGATCCCTACCTCGGTAATCGCCATGCGGCAGGCGATCGCCGTCAAGCAGGGTCTTACCGGATTCAATGCGGCCGATATCTTCCTGCCCACTTTGCTGGCCACTTGCGTCTCTTGTGTGGCAGGGCTGCTGGCGGTGGCCTGGGCGCAACGGCTCAATCTGCTCAAGCCAGCTGTACTGGCCGCCTTCGGGCTGTTGGCAGTTGGTGTCGGCGGACTATTCCTCTGGCTGCGGCACGCGCCCCCGGAGCAGGTCAGCACCGCCACAGCGCTGGCCGGTAGCGGCTTCATCCTGACGCTGATCGTAGTGTTCCTGGCTTGCGGGGCGATAAGGGGCATCAATGTCTACGACGCATTCATCGACGGCGCCAAGGAGGGCTTTGGCGTGGCTGTGCAGATCATTCCTTACCTGATCGCGATCCTGGTGGCGATCGGGCTGTTCCGGGTGACTGGGTGCATGGACGTCCTGATGAAAGGCCTGACCGCCTCGTTTGCCTGGCTTGGCCTGGACACTGCCTTCGTGCCGGCCTTACCGGTTGGGCTGATGAAGATCCTGTCGGGCGCGGGCGCCCGCGGCCTGATGATCGATGTCATGACCACTTATGGCGTCGATTCATTCCAAGGCAAGCTTGCCGCCATCATCCAGGGTTCGACGGAAACCACCTTCTATGTGCTGGCGGTGTACTTTGGCAGCGTCAATATCCGCAACACCCGCCACGCACTGGCCTGCGCCTTGTTCGCTGACCTCATCGGACTATGTGCTGCCGTAGGCATTGCGTATCTGTTTTTCCGCTGAAATGGGAACAGTGCATAGCCATAAGGCCAATAACATATCGTCAAATACTCAACAAAAAGATGAGGAAACGGGCTCGGCGATGTATTAAGCCGCTACTTTGTTGCTCACAAGCAACATGTTTGTGAAGCCAGACACGCTTACCATCTGCACCGCTTGGTGCGTCGCAACAAATCGTATATAGTGGAATCTGTCTCCTCCACCACCTCGGTGGATTCCAGCCCGCGCACGAAACTGCGCGGGTTTTTTTTGCCCTCGATCTGCCGATGATCTTGGTCAGCCCTTGCTATAACGCGCCATCGCTTGGCCGGCGAGCGTTTTCGAAAGGCGCACCAAAGCAGTCCCGCACGCGCACCATGATGGGACCGAATTGCACCGGCACAACGTAAAACACGGATTCCGCAGCGCGATGTTGCGGCGCAGCATTTCATGCAGTAGAGTCGATCTGTCACTCACGCTTGGCGCGACGGATCCCCGCTTTCCGGCGCCCTCCCTTCCTACCAACATGCTTTCCGCGTTGCGCCCGCCCCGCCCCGATGCCTGGATGCTGCAAAGAGGCCTGGTCTACGCCTTCTCCTTTCTCGCGCTCGCCGGATTGGGATGGCTTACCGGGCAGGCGGGATATCTGTGGGCGGCAACAGCTTCGATCTGGACCTGCCTTGCCGACCGCCGCGGTACCGCGGCCGAGCGTCTGATCTCGCTTGGCTCCGTTGGGATCGGCGGCGCCGTTGCATGCGCCCTGGGGATGGCCGCAGCCGTGACGCCATGGACAGCGCTAGCCTTGGTGCTGATGGCAGGACTGGCTGCCGGCCTGGCCGAAACCAAGGGTGCCGTTCCCGCGCTGTCGGCCAAGCTGCTCTATGTGGTGCTGATCGCCTCCTGCCTGCAGCCAGCCGGAGACGCAGAACTGGCCGCGCGCGTCATTGCCGGCAGCCAGGAGTTCCTGCTCGGTGGCATATTCGCCTGCCTGGTCTGCCTGTTCCTGATTCCTTCAGAACGCGACAACCGACCGCGCAATGAGATCCTGGCGGTGTTCGACGCCTTGCTGCGCTTTGCCAACGCGCTGGCTGACGACAACCCCGTTGGCGATACGGCCGCCAGCAAGCGCGATATCCGCGAGCGCATCGAGGCGGCACACCTGGCTGTCAATGCGAGACGCAGCCTGCGGGATCCCCTTGGCCTGATGCACTATGCCTATGTGGTGAGCCTGGCCGATGCCATGTTTGCGCTGCTGATCGTTGCCGCCGAATTGCACAGCCGCAGGGACGATGCGAGCGAACCCGGCGATGGCAGCGTCGAGCGCCTGCCGCTCCCGCACCTGATGCGTTGCGTCGCCGATGTCCGGGAGCAAGTCTGCGAGGCACTGGCGCATCAGGCGCCAGACCTGCCATCGCTATGCGCGGCACTGGCGCGCGAATTGCGGCGCCTGCACGCGCCGCTGGCCAATGCCGGCGCTCCGCCACCGTACCAGGCCGCCCTGAGTGCATTGGCAGGGTATCCGGCGTTTGCCGAATGGCGCAACGAGTACCGCTGGCCGCGACGCGCCTACCGGCGAACGTGGCAACGCTGGCGGGCCACCCTTGCCGAGCATACTGCCCGCGACGCCCGCGTGGCCCGCCATGCGGTGCGGCTGGCGATGGCCGGCAGCCTGAGCCTGATGCCGGCGCAGTTCTGGAAGGTGGATCACGGTTACTGGGTTGCGGTCACTGTCATCATGGTGCTCAGCCCTCAACTGCAGACCACGCGCAGAATCTCATTCCAGCGTTTTGCTGGTTCCCTGGCGGGCGCACTGCTGGCCTGCGCCATCGGGATGGCCCACCCGTCGGCGCCGCTTGCGCTGGCGATCAGCGCAGCATTCCTGGCTGCGGCCTATACCAGTCGGCTGGCCGGCAGTCCGGGCGCCTTCGCCCTGGGCCTGACGCCGGCGGTGATCCTGTTCTCATGGGTGGGGGCGCCTGCGGCGGACAGCAGCCACTTTGCCGCCCTGCGCGGTATCGACACGGCGCTCGGCTGCCTCATCGCCCTGGCCAGCTACTACGTACTGGCGCCGCGCGCCGAATTGTCGCGGGTGTATCGCCATAGCCTCGATGCCCTCGTGGCGAACACTGTCTACTTGCGTGCGGCGTTTGCCGGTGCCGGCGCGTTTACAAACTCGCCCACCCGCTCGCCGGCTCCCACGCAAACCCGTCTGGAGACGTTGCGTGTGACGGCTGGACGCACCTCCAGCCGGGCCGATCACACCTTGCAGCAAGCCACAGCGGAGCTCACGCCGGAACTGACCTGGGAATATGCCAAATTGCATATGGCCTTGAGGCGCATGGCGGCACTGGCAGGACTGGTGCGAGCCGGGCTCGAAGCTGAAGCCGGCGCCAGCCTGCCCGAGCCGGCCACGCGGGCAATGCTGCAAGGCCTCGCGGCGCAGCTTTCAGAGCTGGCGGCACACCCCGGCGCCGGCGCGACGACCGTCGCGGCCGGCCCCATGCCCGACGCCACCGCCTCCCTCGACCGGTTCCTGATCGAACAGGCCGTGCTCGCCTCATCCCAGGCCAGCGCGGCGCACGCAGCCATGGCCGCAATACACCGGCTGGCAGGCGGCCAAAGCAAGCGCACTGATCAGCACTTGCCGCAACCGGGTTGATTGCGGTCAAGCTGCCGGCGCGGGCCTGCATCACGGATCGGCACGATCACCTAGAATGGTGTCATCCCTCAGTGACCGATGTGAGGCACGCCATGCCCGAAATTTCCTTTCCCCGCAGCGTTCCCACTTACTGTGCGGCCAGTCTGACGCTCTCCTGCCCCGCGACGGTGAACGGCAAGCCAACGCTCTATTCCATCACGG
The DNA here is from genome assembly GCF_056397325.1 of Cupriavidus sp. 05N39. Taxonomy (NCBI): domain Bacteria; kingdom Pseudomonadati; phylum Pseudomonadota; class Betaproteobacteria; order Burkholderiales; family Burkholderiaceae; genus Cupriavidus; species Cupriavidus sp. 05N39. Next base: position 188,420 of record NZ_JBFTNE010000002.1, on the reverse strand, counting down.
CCGAGGCGCTCGAAACACACTTTGGCGCGCGCTCCCCGCGCGAGGAAGATCTGGTGCGAGCGTTCACCAGCCACCGGCAGCGTATCGAGCGCATTGCCGAAGGGCTGTTCGAGCTAACCCAGGCACGTGAGATCCTGTTGCGCAGCGGGCATATCCGTTTCGCCGGCTGAGAACCCGAGGACTGGCAAGCAAAGCGCCCCGTTCCGGCTGCATGCCAGCCGGTCCCCGACCGGCCGCATCCATCTATCGCGCCTGGTCGTGCTCAGCCTTCCACCGCTTGGCCACGCACCAGCAGCACCGGCACGTTGGCCTGGCGAATGACCGACTCGGCCACGCTACCCAGGACCAGCCGGCGCACGCCGCGCCTGCCGTGGGTCCCAATCACGATCAGGTCAGCACCCCAGTTGCTGGCAGCCTCATTCACGGATCCGGCGATATCGCCGCCGACCGCCTGTTCGCTCACCAGGCGCGTCTCGTAACGCACGCCTTGCGCGGCGAGCCGCTGGGCCGCAGCCGCCAACGCGCGTTCGCCGCTCTCGGCCAAGGCATGCATTACCGGCGTCGGGTCGTAGTAGGCRACATCGAACATTAGCTGGCCGTTGTCCACGATATACAGGGCAAGCACCTCCGCGTCGCCGGCACCTGCGAGCCGGATTGCCTCGTTCAGGGCCAGGTCGGAAGTTGCGCTACCGTCCACAGCCACCACGATCTTCTTATATACCGCATTCGTCATTGCCATTTGCTCCAGGAACATCACGGATAGTGGCGAAAGCGCCATAGCGCTCCGCCGGAATGGATACTACTCTCCCAATGCGTCAGGTAGCTGGTACGGCACATTGTTGCCCGTACCCGGATCAGCGTCACTGGGAGGAAACCGGGCTCGCACCGGAGTCGACTATCACGAGATAGCGGCCCGGCCGCGCCACCGGCGTGCGGTCCGGCGCAAGAACCCAAAGTGAGTCACCGCGCTCGACCGCCGCCACGTAATCAGCATCGATCAGCCCGAAACGATCGATCAGGCGATTGAGTCCGGCAGGAATCCGCACGCATCCCTTGGACGCCGGACGACCGAGGCGGGACTCCAGCCGGTCGGGGTCGGTCGCGTGCATTTGCAGGCGCATCTGGCTCTCGCCACCCTTGCCCCAGCCGCGTTCGGCATCGACCCAGCCAAAGTCATAGACGCGCATCCCGCGCACGCCGTAGCCGCGGATCCCGTTCTCGTTGTAAGTACCCTCGGCCCGAAAATCCATGTTCTCCAGGCTGTGGTCGAACACACCGACGGGCGTGATGAAGTGATCGAATTCACCCGGCTTGCCTGTCGATGTGGATGTCGCGCCAACCCATCGCCAGGAGACGCCGTCGCCAGCTCGCGCGAACACCATGGCGGCCTGGACGCGGGGGTTGCGGTCGACCAGAACGACCCAGTCGCCGGCCCCGGCATCCAGCCCGTCGGCCTGGAGCGCGGATGCCAGCAGGCCGGCATACCGTGTGACGGTGGCGGCCGGCAAGTTGAGATGGCGCGGCACCTGCTGCGTGAACGCTTGCCGCACCGTGCCGAATTCGCTGTTGGCAGCAACCAGCGGCGCCTGGATTGAAAACAGCCCCAACAGCGCCAGCAGTGCGCACCGCTGGCGGAAAGCGAGGACGCCGGCCCTCCGGGGGCGAGTACATTGCATAGTTGCCTCCTTGCGCAAGGTCGCAGCCAGATACCGGGCCGGCGTTACCCGGAAATGCGCTGATCGAAGCGCTATGCTTGATGATTCACGTTTGTTCAGCCCGCTGCCTTGCTCAAGATCAAGATATCGGGTGAGCGCCGGGTGAGCGCCGTTAACGCCGCCGACGCTACCAGGCACCACGTGCATAGTGCCTCCTACTCTTATATAGACCGCTGCGGTGGCGACGATTTCCCGGCGCAACGCTCGATGTGTTGCACGCGGGACATGCCCTGAACCGCATCGGCAATGGAAGCGCAGCCAAGCGCACGCGGGTGGGGTGAGGCGCCCGGAACGATCCGGCAAGGCCCTTGCGTTTCATGCCAGAGTCTGGGCGCATCCATATACAATCACGGCCATGCAATACATCCATGTCGTCAACGGCGACGTAGCGGGCAACACGCTACGGCAAGCCCTCGCCCAGGCCGCCCGGCCCGACCCGGTCGTCGTGCTTCGCGACGACCTCGCCGTCGGTCCACTTGCCGACGTCGACAGCAGCGGACTCATCCGCTCCGGTTTCTGGCAGCGCGTGGCGCCCTATAGCGACATCGACTTCGCCGCAGAAATGCACCAGGCGCTCGACCAGTTGCACAAGTTGCGCAAGGATGAGCTGGAAGTCGCCATCTGGCATGGCCAGAGCGCATCCGACCAGCTGATGCTGCGCCGGGTGGTGTTCCATCTCTACCAGTCGCCGCAGCGCATCAATGAAGTGGCCATGGACCTGCGCGAACTGGAAGTACCAGCAAGCGGCAACCTGGCCGCTATCGGCATGTACCCCGCGGCCCGCCTGGCGCGGCGCTTCTCCACCATTGCGCCGGTCTCGGTACTGCGCCTGGGCCGCCTGGGCTACGAGTGGCAGCAGAACGTCAAGGAAAACGCCGACGTGCGCCTGTGGAAAGGCAATACGCTGGTGCCCGCGGCTTATCACACGGTCGATGAGGTGATCCTGGAGCGCGCCCCGCTGGAATGGGCGCCGGCCTCCCAAGTGGTGGGCGGCGTGATGGGCGCCATCGAAGGCCTTCTGGCCAGCGACTGGTTTGTGTTCTGGCGCTGCCGCGAACTGATCGGTGCCGGCCAGCTCGTGCTGCGCGGCAACGCCGAGTCGCTGCAGACGTGCGAGCTCCGCCGCAATCTGTCCGCCGGCGGCGATTAAGAAGAAGAAAAGCAAACGTCTCCATGGCCCGTACCAAGGCACCCGATTTCGAGGCGCAGCGCGAACAGATCCTGGAACTGGCCGCCGCCGCCTTTGCCGCCAGCAGCTACCCCAGCACCTCGATGGCCGATCTGGCCGCCGCCTGTGGCACTTCCAAGGCGCGGCTATATCACTATTACGAGAGCAAGGAAGCGATCCTGTTCGACCTGCTTGACCGCTACACACGCCGGCTTATGCTGATCGTGACCGAGGTCGAAGCCGAGGCCGAGCGCCAGGGGCGCAGCGAGCGGGAAAGCTTCGCCAACCTGATCCGGGCCTTCCTTGCCGAGTACGAAACCTCGCAAACCCGGCACGTCGCCCTGATCAACGACGTCAAGTTCCTCGCCGAAGAGCAGCGCGACCAGATCCTCAAGCGCGAGCGCGACGTGGTAGCCGCCTTCTCGCGGCAGTTGCGCAGGGCCTACCCGGAACGCGTCAACCGCGACAACCAGGCGGCGCTGACGATGACGGTGTTCGGCATGATCAACTGGACCTTCACCTGGCTCAAGCCTGGCGGCAAGCTGTCGTATGCGGAATTCGCCGAGATGGTGATCGACCTGCTCGCGGGCGGGCTGCCGGGCACCCACGCCACCGGAGCGTCGGCCAGGCAGATTGGAAGTGCCGCGTAAGGCATATCGATACAACGGGCGCCAGCGGGGCGCCCGTTGTATCAGGACCAGTCTTCCTCTTCCTTGCGGCGGCGCTGGTCGCGATCCTGCCGGAACATTTCCTCCAGTTCGTCGCGCGCCTGGCGCGCCAGCGATACGAGCTTTTTCTGGTCGGTGTAATGCGGGTAGAACCGATCGATCGCCGCGATATTGTGGCGCCGGAACCTGAGCGCGAGCGAGCGCGCATGAGTGGGATCGTAGCCCAGTCCCTCCAGCACGCGGCGTCCCAGCATCAGCGACCCCTCGAACAGTTCGCGCTCGAATAAATTCACCCCGCGGTCCTTTAGCTGGTAGACGTGCGACACATGACGCGCCCGCGCATAGATTTCCAGGTGCGGGAATCGCGCCCGCACACTGTCGATCAGCGCCAGGCTGTCCTCCATCCCGTCGATCGCCACCACCAGTATGCGCGCCCGCTCGGCGCCGGCGGATTCGAGCAGGTCCATGCGGGTGGCATCGCCGTAAAAGACCTTGAAATCGTACTGGCGCAGGAACTCGATCTGGTCGGGATCGTGGTCCAGCACGGTCACGCCGATTCCCTGTGCATAAAGCAACCGGCCGATGATCTGGCCAAAGCGGCCGAAGCCGGCGATCAGCACGGGGTTGTCCTGCGGCGAGATCACATCGTCCGGACGGCGCGCCAGGCGGGCCAGCCGGGGTGCCACAAGCCGGTCGTAGGCAAGCAGGAGCAGCGGCGTAGCCACCATCGACAGCGCCACGACCAGCACCAGCAGTGCCTCGGTGCGCGCCGGCAGCAGGCCCGCGCCTCCCGCCACCCCAAACACCACGAAGGCAAACTCACCGCCTTGCGAAATCAACAGCGCAAACAGCAGCCACTGGCCCCGCGCGATGCCGAAGCGCGGCGCCAGCAGGGCCAGTACCACCGTCTTGAGCAGCACGAAGCCAACCACCAGGGCAGCCACCTGACCCGGCGCCTGCATCAGCACGCCGAAGTCGATCGACATGCCGACCGCCATGAAGAACAGGCCCAGCAGCAAGCCCTTGAACGGCTCCAGGTCGGCCTCCAGCGCATGGCGATATTCCGAGTCCGCCAGCAGCACGCCGGCCAGGAAGGTGCCCAACGCCATGGACAATCCCACCGCGTCCATCATCAGGGCGATGCCGACCACCAGCAGCAGTGCGAAGGCGGTGAACATCTCACGCATATCGGTTCGCGCAATAAAACGCAGCGCCGGCCGCACCAGATAGCGCCCGCCCACCACCACGGTGCCGATCACGCCGACCGCCTTCGCCGCCCCGAGCCATCCCACCGCCCCCGACGTCCCGGCCACGCCGGCTTCGGCGCCCCCGGCCGCCAGCAGCGGCAACAGCGCGATCATCGGGATCGCGGCGATGTCCTGGAACAGCAGGATGCCGAAGCTGGCCGCACCCGCGGGCGTACCGAACAGGTTGCGCTCCGTCAGCGTGGCGAACGCTATCGCGGTGGACGACAACGCCAGCCCCAGGCCCGCCACCAGCGCCACCTGCCACGGCGCCCCGACAAGCGCCGCGACGCCGCCGACCAGGAGGGCGCAGGCGGCCATCTGGGCGCCGCCGTAGCCGAAGATGACGCGGCGCAACGCCCACAGCTTCTTGGGCTCCAGTTCCAGGCCGATCACGAACATCATCAGCACCACGCCGAACTCGGAGAAATGCAGGATGGATTCGACATTGGTGACTAGCCGCAGGGCCCACGGGCCGATCGCCACGCCCGCCAGCAGGTAGCCGAGCACCGCGCCAAGGCCGAACCGGCGCGCCACCGGCACGGCCACCACCGCGGCGATCAGGAAGACCACCAGCGCCACCAGGAAATCGTGTTGTTCCATGGCGCGCTCCTCAGCCTGCGGCAACGCGCGCGGCGCCGCCCAATACGCCGGACACCCGGCCGATGTGATCGGCCAGCGTCCGGGCATCGGCCTGGTTGGCGTCATGCAGGACCAGCGGCGCCAGCCAGTTCATGCCGCACAGCACGGCGGTCTGCTCCAGCGGCAGCATGTATTCCTCGATACTGTGGCCGTGCGCGCCATCGGGGCCATACGAGTCGGCATGTCCACCGGTGCTGGCCACCACCAGCAACGACTTGCCCCGCAACGCCGTCCCGCCGGGACCGTAGGCCCAGCCGCTCTCCAGGACTTCGTCCAGCCACAGCTTGAGCAAGGCCGGAACGCTGTACCACTGCACCGGGAACTGGAACACCAGCGTGCCGGCGCGCGCGAGCGCGCGCTGCTCCGCGACCACATCGATGTCGTAGTCGGTGTAACTGGAATAGAGATCGTGCACGGTGACGTCCGGCAAGCTTTCCAGCGCTGTCGCCAGTGGACGATTGACGCGAGACAGATGCGGCCGGGGATGCGCATAGATGACGAGAATCGGGGGCTCTGCCTTGGGGTCCACGAAAAATCCTGAAAAATGTAATGCAAAACGAGGGGCACCCGGCTAAAAATGCCGTGTGAATCACAAATCAATGCGCGCAACCCGGCGCTGGCACGCGGGTTCAAGGTGCAAAAGGCGGCCGGTGGCGGAACAGAAAGGAATGCGGCGTTGCAGCAAACCCACAACGCGATGCCGGAATCACCCCTTCGATATCGCCGCAACCCATTGATTTACATAGATTTATACGAAATTTACAAAATCGCACAAGCTTCTCTCGGGCCTAACCTTACGTCGAACTGACAATTCCACTACAATACTTTTTGCATCGCAGCAAGATAGTGTTTGCCCTTGGCTTTCGTGCCAAATGCCGAAAGTGCATGGATAAACACCCGCTGAGTGCTATTTTTATACCTGAATACGTCGCGAGGAAAACAAAGTGAATCCGCTCGAACTGAGCAAGGCCGTCGGGGCCGTATCCGACGAAGATCTCCGCCGTGCAGCCGCAGCCGCGCAGGCCTCGCAGCGCCCCACCACCCTGGTGCGCGAGCTGGCAGCGCATCACCGCTCGCGCCTGCTCAAGCATTTCCTCGCCCTGGGTGAGGAGGATCGCCTGCTCCGTTTTGGCCAGTCGGTTGGCGATCATGTGATCGAAGCCTATGTCGACAGCATCGATTTCGACCACGACACTGTCTTCGGCGTCTACGACGAACACCTGGAGCTGATCGGCGTGGGCCACTTCGCCAACCTGCGCGACAACGCCCAGGGCCGCGTGGCCGAGTTCGGCGTCTCCGTGTCGCAGAGTGCCCGTGGCCGCGGCATCGGCAGCTCACTGTTCGAGCGTGCCGCCATGCACGGCCGCAACAGCAACGTGCGCACCTTGTACATGCACTGCCTGTCGCGCAATGCCGCCATGATGCACATCGCCAAAAAGGCCGGCATGAAAGTGCAATACGCCTATGGCGAGGCCGACGCCTACCTCGAACTGCCGCCCGCCGATACGGTCAGCCGCCTGACCGAAGCGCTTGACGAGCAGGTAGCCGACCTCGACTACATGCTGCGCCGCAATCTTCGCGATGCACGCCGTTTCGGCCTGCGCTTCTGGCGCTCGATGGTGCCGCAAAAGCGTACCGCCTGAGGCGGCGCCAACCGGCCACGTTCAAATGGCGCGCCACCCGGCGCGCCATTTTCATTGGTGCCGGCGCCTGCGGCATGGATCAGCCGCCCGGTACCGGCAAGGCCGTGGTGTCCTTGATGCATTCGAGCGCGAAGCTCGAGCGCACGTCGATCACCGCCGGATGGGCCAGCAAATCGTCTTTCATGAAGCGCGCGAAGTGCTCCATGTCTTCTACATAGACCTTGAGCAGCAGATCCATCTCTCCCGTCATTGCATGACAGGCGGCCACCTCCGGCCAGATGGCGATGGAGGCGCGGAACAAGTCCAGCGGCGCCTTGCCCTTGGGCGCCCCGCCATGCTTCTCCAGCCGTACATTGATATAGGCCAGCAACCCCAGCCCGATCCTGCCGGGCTCCAGCAGCGCCGCATACTGGCGAATCACCCCAATCTCCTCCAGCCGGCGAATGCGCCGCAGGCAGGGGCTGGGCGACAGGTTCACGCGCTCGGCCACTTCCAGGTTGGTCAACCTCCCGTTGGTCTGCAGCACCTCCAGGATCTTCCTGTCGATCTTGTCCAGCTCCACCTTGCTCACGATATTGTTGCTCCGCAATATGTTTGTCGGCAATTTTTTTGCGCAAATTTAGCAAATCGTGCACAAGTACGCAATTTTTTGTGGATGGGTAGGCCGCCCCCCGGCTTCATCGCCCCGCGCGATCGCCTTCCGGGTGCAAGATGCTGCCTCCGCCTGCCACCGTGCACTGGAACCGGGCGCCCGGGGCCGGGCGGCATTGAACATTCAGGCCGCCAGGGGCAGCTGCGATCCGTTGATCCACCTGGCCGAACGTTGGGAAGGCAAGGATGGTGCCAACACGGGCTCGGCCAACCGCGCCGTGGCGCGCGTCATCCGCAAGCGCGAAAAGAAAAGGCGCGGCCAGTCCGGCCGCGCCTTTTCTTTTTCACACGGCGCGTCGCGCCGTGCGTCCTGCCTTAGCCGTCGCGGCTCGACGGTGCCGTCGGATTGGGCGGACTATTGCGGGGCATCTGCTGCATCCGCTGGTCGTGCATCTTCTTCATGCCGGCGCGGATCTCGTCCAGCGTCACCTTGCCGTCATGGTTGGTGTCCAACTGGTCGAAGTTCTTGGCCAGGCGAGGCATGCCAGCTTGCATTTCAGCCTTGGTCAGCGCGCCGTCACCATTCTTGTCGGCCGCCTTGAAGCGGGCCTCGAACTCAGCCTGCATCTCGGCCCGGCGCTGCTCCCAGTTCGCCTTGTGATAAGCCGCCAGTTCGTTCTTGTCGAGCTTGCCGTCGTGATTGGTGTCGATCTTGTTGAACAGCGCATCGGCTTCGGCCTTGGAAATCGCGCCGTCGCCATCGGTATCGATCGATTTGAGCCACATGCCGCCACCATGGCCCATATGGTGATGCATGCCGCCGTCCATTCCCGGTGCTGGCGCAGGTGTGGGCGCTGCCGGGGCCGCGGCGGTCTGGGCGAAAGCCGTGCCGCCGATCGCCAGGAACACCGCCGAAGCGGCCATGAAATTCCGGATCGAACGCGTCTTGAGATTGCCTTGCATGTCTTTGCTCCTTTTTCGTCTCAGTGGACTGGTAAGGATTAGAGCGCAGGGCAGGCCGGAAAGTTGGTCCATCTAATACGTTGTTACGCAGGTCACAGTTGGACGCCGCCCGTGTAAACCACTGAAAGTTGCGGTAAGTAAGTCAGCACGCCGCCGTTACAAGTCAGTCTTTAACGCTAGTTGATTCATTGCCGCCGCCCGGCTGGGATTGCTGCGGAGCAGCAACGGACGTGGCCGGCATCGGTGTCGAAAGCGGCGCGGCGGCGCCGGAGGGCAGCCCCGGCTGCGCCGGAACTGCCGGGCCACGCCTGACGATGGCAGGGACCGGCAGCGCAATCTCCTGGCGCACGCCGTTGCGCTCGATCACGACCGCGCGGTCGCGTACTTCCGTCAGCCGGATCTGCGGCGACAGCGCCGTGCCCGCGCGCACCGCCTTGGGAGGACCGCCATCGAGCGAGACGATGGCCGCGCCGGCACCGCTGCCGATATCGGCAACCACGCCGATTACCTGCACGTCGCGCACGCCGGACTGCGCGCTGCCGCCAAACAGCGTGCCGGCCGCGCCGGTCTCCACCGCCTCGGTCTGCGCCACGCGCGCCACGCGCGGCACGGAAATGGTCTTCATCGCGCTGAAGGTGAGCGCCCAGCGGGTCGCAAGAGCGCACAGCGCGACGAACAGCACGAGCCCGACCAGTCGCGGCAGCCAGAGGCCGAAGGGGTTAAAGCGAAGGGCGGGCCGCAGGGATAGTTGCACGGAGATAGGTAAACTGGGCGTGAAAGTACCAAGCCTACCAGAGCCGTATGACAGCTGTCTGCCCCACGCACGCCCGCTCCACAGCGGCACCGGGCGGCGGCCTGGTGCCAGCGGCTGCCGCCGCGGCCGTTTCGAGGTGGGTGAACATGCGAGCACTCGCTCACAAAGTCGTCATGTTCTGGCGGTTATACTGTTTGACTAACTGGATCGCCGCCACGCGCAAGAAGAAGAGCAGGCGCTCCGCCAGAAATTCCATAAGGCTAACCATGATGCGCAGGATCGTTGCCAACTTCTCCGACTCTTCCCCCCGCCTCGGCCGTCGTCGCGCCCGCGGCTTTACCCTGATCGAAATCATGGTCGTGATCGTGATCCTTGGCGTGCTGGCCGCGCTGGTGGTTCCGAAGATCATGAGCCGCCCCGATGAAGCCCGTATCGTCGCAGCGCGCCAGGACATCTCCTCGATCATGCAGGCACTCAAGCTGTACCGCCTCGACAACAGCCGCTATCCCACCACCGAGCAAGGCCTTGCCGCGCTGGTGGCCAAGCCCGCCACCGAGCCGGTTCCCAATAACTGGAAAGGCGGCGGCTACCTGGAAAAACTGCCCAAGGATCCCTGGGGCCATCCCTACCAATACCTGAACCCCGGCGTGCGTGGCGAGATCGACGTGTTCAGCTTCGGCGCCGACGGCCAGGCTGGCGGCAGCGCCAACGACGCCGATATCGGCAACTGGGAATAAGGTAACAACGCCATGATCCGGGCCGGGCGCGCAGCCATGAGCACCTGGCCACAGGGACGGCGATCACATGGCGACCGTGGCTTCACCTTGCTGGAACTGCTGGTGGTGATGGTGATCGCCGGCATCGTGATCGCGCTGGTCGCCGTCAATGCCTCGCCCAATGAGCGCGGCCGTGTGCTGGACGACGGACAGCGCATTGCGCGGCTATTCGAATTGGCACAGGAAGAAGCCCAGCTGCGTGCCCGGCCGATCGCCTGGGAGGCCGATACCGGCGGCTGGCGTTTCCTGCAAGCCACGCCCGCCGGATGGATCCCGCTGACCGATGTATTCGCACCCGCTAAGTGGCGCCTGCCGCTCGACGGCGTGGCCGTGACCGAAGGCGGCAGCGGCAACACCGGCGCCCGCCTGGTGTTCGGGCGGGAGCTGATCGACGGCCCCCAGCACGTAGTGCTGGTGCGCGGCGACATCCGCGTCGACGTGGCCGCCGACGGAACCGGGCGCTACTTCGCCAGCACGCCATGATGCTCCGATCACCGTCCTTCCCGTTCCCCCGCAAACGCCGGTGTTTGCCCGCGCATGGCTTCACCCTGATCGAGGTACTGGTCGCCCTGACCATCCTGGCGGTGGCGCTGACCGCCGCCATGCGTGCGATGGGATCGATGATCGAGGCCGGCTCCTCCTTGCAGACCCGCATGCTGGCCGAGTGGAACGCCGAGAACCACCTCGCCAGCCTGCGCTTGTCCAAGACCTGGCCCGAACCCGGCACACGCGGCTACGCTTGCCCGCAGGGCGGCGTCGAACTGTATTGCGAAGAAACGATCTCCGGCACGCCCAACCCGTCTTTCCGCCGCGTCGAGATTGCGGTCTACCCGTCCGGCGCCGACAAATCCGTGCGCCTTGCCTGGCTCGTCACCATCGTCCCCAATGAAACGCGCAACCTGCTTTAGGCGGCCATTCGGGCGGCCAGCCGCGCGCGGCTTCACGCTGCTGGAAATGCTGGTGGCCATCACCTTGCTCGCGGTGATCGCGGTGATCGCCTGGCGCGGGCTGGATGCGATGACGCGCGGCCGCGAACGCCTGACCGACCACGACAACCGCCTCAATACGCTCAAGTTGCTATACGGCCAGTTCCAGTCAGACTGCGAGGCTCTGGCCAGCCCGGCCCTGCTGCAGACCAGCCCGGTCGAGTTTGGCAATGGCCAGGTGCTGATGGTGCGCGACCGCCGCGACGAGGGGCGCCCCGCGCAGTGGCAGGTGGTGGTCTACCGGCTCAACGGCAATACCGTGGTGCGGGTGGCCAGCCCGCCGGCGGACAACCGCAACGCGGTGCGGGCCGCGATGATTACCCTGCGCCAGGCCAACGCTGGCGGCAACCTCGCGCGGGCGCTGGTCAGCGATGCGGACAGCCTGTCGGCACGCGCCTGGATCGAGCCCGGCGGCTGGCAGACCGAGAACGGCCGCATTGCCGCGGCCCTGCTTGGCGGCAACGCCAGCGCCAGCGCGTTGGCTGCCTCGGGCGCAAGCGCCAGCCCGGGCGTGGCCACCACGGTGGTGCGCGCGATCGAGCTCAACCTGACGGCGCGCATGGGCGACGGCGACACGCCGCGGCGCTTCCAGAAGATCTGCATGACCGGCCTATGAGCAAGCGCCCACGCCATCTCGCGGCCGCGCGGGCGGCAACCGCCCGCCGCCCCGCTCCCCTTGCGCTGACAAGGCACCGCCAGCGCGGGGCCGCCGTGGTGACGGCGCTGCTGGTGGTCACGCTGGCGGTAGTGGTGGTATCCGGCATGTTATGGCGGCAGCAGGTACAGATCCGCTCGATCGAGAACCAGCGCCTGCTGGCCCAGGCGACCTGGATCGAACGCGCGGCCGTCGACTGGGCCCGCCTGATCTTGCGCGACGACCAGCGCCGCACCAACGTGGATCAATTGGGCGAACCCTGGGCGGTACCGATCGCCGAAACCCGCCTGTCGGACTTCCTGGGCGCCGCGCTGCGTACCGACCAGGAGGGCGAGACCTCGTTCCTGTCGGGCCGCATCCTTGACGCCCAGGCCCGCTTCAACCTCAGCAACCTGGTGCTATGGACAGCCAGCGAAACGCAAGGCCGGGTCGCCACCATCGACGCCCCCAGCCTGGCGATCTATCGCCGCCTGCTGCAGACGCTGGGCCTGAACGTGGCGCTGGCCGAGCCAACCGCGCGCTACCTGTTGAGTGCCGCCGGCGGCAGCAATGGCAACAGCGGCGACAGCCAGCGGGGACTGCGCTCACCCGATGACGTCAACGACCTGCTCGCCATCCCGGGCTACACGCCGGCTATCGTGGCCACGCTGACGCCCTTTGTCGATGTGCTGCCCGAGCGCACGCTGGTCAATGCCAACACCGCCGAGGCCGAAGTACTGACTGCGGTGATCGACAAGCTGCCGCTGGACCGCGCCCGCGAACTGGTGCGCCAGCGCGACCGCGCCTTCTTCAACAATATCGGCGACCTGCAGACGCAATTGCGCACGCTGGCACCGCAGGCCGACCCGAACGCCGCCATCAGCACGCTGGACGTGCGCACCCACTATTTCCTCGTCTACGGGCTGATTCGCCATGAGCGCGCCAGCCGCATGCAGGTCTCGCTGGTCTACCGCGGCGAAGTGCTGGGCAACGCCAACACCACCCGGGTGGTCTGGGTGCGCGATATCGACCGCATGCCCGAGCAGCGTTGAGGCCCCCCGCCGCGGCCACGGGTGTGGTTCCGGGCACCAGGCAACGCCGCTGTCCCTGTCGTGACGAAGCGTCCAGGCGTCCCCGGCGACGCCTGCCGGCGCGCTTTTCGAGCGTTTGCCAACTGAAGTCTGACAGATACGTATTGACGCCAATTCGTCACACAGGCAAGGTATGCTCCGGCCCGGCGGAACCGTGGTCCCATGAACTTGGCGCTCCGCCTGTACGGTGCCGCCGGCAGCCATGCTGGGCGTCTGTCATGCGCGCGGCGCGGTCCGCTGCAGGGTCACCAGCCCCCGCTATCGTTCAATGACGCCATGATTGGCGCAGTAGCAAGGAAATCTTGAGCACCACCCTGTACGTCCGCCTGCCGCATCGGCCGCACGACCAGCCGCAACCCTGGCACTTCGGTGCCCTGCCGTTTGCCCTGGTGCGCACGGCCGTCGCCGAGCGCGACCGCCGGCATGGCCCCCAAACGGCCGGGCAGCTGTTGCGCGAAGGCCACGCTGCCATCGCCGAACTGCCTGCCGCCGACCGACTGGTCCTGATCATGGCAGCCAGCGACGTTCTGCTGACCGGCGCCACGGTACCGCCACTGGCGCCGGCGCGCCTCAAGCTGGCGCTGCCGAACCTGGTCGAGGAAGTGCTGGCCACCGACGCTCACCCTTGCCATATCGCCGTTGGCCCCGTGCTCGATGCGGTGACGGGCAAGGCTGCCAGCGGCTCGCGCCGTCGCCTGCTGATGGTGACCGACCGGGCTTGGCTGCGCGCCGTGCTGGACGCCTTTGCCGAGCATCGCTACCGCCGCCGCCATGTGCTGCCGGCACAGTTGTGCCTGCCGCTGCCGGTAGTGGCCGCTCCCGCTGAAGCAGCGGCCAGCGCCGCTGCCGATGCCCCGGCCCCCGCGGTCATGGCTGCACTGGCGCTTGAAGCCGCCACCCTGACCAGCGCGTCCCCCCTGTTCGAAACGGAGGGTGTACCCGCGCCGGCCGATATCCCGCGCTACTGGCAACTGACTGTGCGCAGCGGTGAGTACGCAGGCTACGGCCTGCTGCTTGGTTCCGATGCGCTGGGTGCCTGGCAGGGACTTGCCCCGGCCGGTGAGTGGTACGCATCGCCGGAAGCCATGGCGCAAGTGGCGCCCCAGGGCGCGCATCCGCTGGACTGGCAGGCATGGATCGAAGGAGCGCAGGCCAGCCTGCGCGAGCCCTCTCTCGACCTGGCCCAGTTCGAGTTCGCCCAGGGCCGCGCCGATCGCTGGAACCTCAAGGCCTGGCGCCTGCCGCTGGCGCTGGCTGCGGGCCTGATGGTAGTCCAGCTGATCGGCATGAACGCCCACTGGCTGCTGCTGCGCCAGGAAGAGCAACGGCTGGTGGCCGGGCAGGAACAGGCATTGCGCAGCGCCTTCCCGCAAATTCCGGTGGTGATTGACCCGCCGCTGCAGATGCGCCGCCAGGTCGAACAGCTCCGCCTGGCCAGCGGCCGCAGCACGCCTGACGATTTCCTGCCGCTGGCCGACCGCTTCAGCCAGGCCGCAAGCCAACTCGCGCCGGACGCGCTGCTGGCGCTCGAATACCGCGGGCATGCCCTGTTCGCCACGCTCAAGCCCGACACCGACACCGACGCTCTGCGCAGCGCGGCGCGCCAGTCCGGCCTGGCCATGGAAGCCGACAACAGCCCGCCCGACCCCTCGCGCGGCAACGCACCGGCCGGTACGCGCTGGTCGATCAAGCCCAGCCTGTGAGCGCGGACCGCCAAGTGAACCTGATGAAAGACACCGCATCGAAACCCGGCCCGGGCGCCGCCAAGCGCAGCCCGGGCGCCCGGGCGCGCGCCGCGGAGCGGCTGGCGCGCCTGCGCCCGCGCGTGCCGCAGCGCTGGCAGGAGCGTTTCGACGCATTCTGGTCGGCGCGCAATCCGCGTGAACAGGCCATCCTGGCTGGCGGCAGCGCCGTGCTGGCACTGGTGATCGGCTATACCGTCCTGTGGGAGCCCGCCGCCGAAGGGCGCGCCAAGCTGCAGCGCAGCCTGCCGCAGTTGCGCAGCGACCTCGCCGAGATGGAAACGCTGGCGCAGGAAGCGCGCGGCCTGGCGGCCAGCCCGGCGCCGTCGCTGCGCGGCGAGGCGCTGAACCAGGCGCTGCAGGAGAGCCTCGCCCAGCATGGCCTCAAGGCCACCCGCCTGGCCGGCACCGGCGACAACAGCGTGCAGGTCCAGCTCGACAAGGTGCCCTTCGGCTCGGTCGCGAGCTGGTTGCAGGATGTGCGTCAGCAGCAGCGCCTCAAGGTGATCGATACCCGTATCGTTTACGTTGGCCCCACTGCCGTGGTTAATGTCACCGCAACCCTGCAAGGCCCCACCGGCAACCCGGGCGGGCGCGGCTGATGGCGCGCCTGGAAGCCCTCAGGCTGCCCCGCCGCCGCGTCCGCAGCCCTCGCGGCTGGCGGCGCGTGGGCTGGCTGGCGCTCGGCTGCGTGACCGTGGCACTGACCGTGCTGGCGGCATTCCCCGCAGCATGGATCGCCGACAGCATCGCCAGCCGCAGCCAGCGCCGCGTGCTGCTGGCCGATGCCGATGGCTCGATCTGGAAAGGCAGCGCCACCCTGGCGCTGTCGGCGGGCGCCGGCAGCGAGACCGCCACCGTGCTGCCCGGCCGCCTGCAATGGTCGGTGGCGTTCTTGCCGTTGCTGACCGGCACCCTGCGCGTGGTGGTGACCCACTCGGAGGCCATGAGCGGCCCGGTGGGCGTGGCGGTCACGCCATTCGGCTGGACCGCGCAAGCCGGCGCCATCCGCCTGCCCGCATCGCTGCTCGAAGGCGTCGGCGCGCCGTTCAACACGCTGCGCCCGGACGGACTGATGCGCATCGACTGGTCCACGCTGCAAGGCCGCTTCTTTGGCCAGCCCGGCAAGCCGGGCGGCGCTGCCGGCTTGACAGGCCACGTGACCCTGCGGCTCGACCAAGTATCATCGGCTGTCAGCGCGAAACCTTCGCGCCGCCGCCCGCAGCCCGGAACCGAATATGAAAACCCAAGCCCTTCGACCTTCGCTCAAGACCCGCTGCGCCCGCGCCACCGCGCTGCTATGCGGCCTCTCCCTGCTGGCACCCGCGCCGCTGTGGGCCCAGCAACCGAGCCAGCCCGCCGCCCAGCCCGGCCAGCCGCCGGACCTGACCCCGCGCAACCGCGACCAGGTCGTGCTCAACTTCGTCAACGCCGACCTGGAATCGGTGGTGAAGGCGGTGGGACAGGCCACCGGCAAGAACTTTGTCATCGACCCGCGCGTCAAGGGCTCCGTGAACCTGGTGACCGAGCAACCCGTGTCGCGCTCGCAGGCGCTCGAAACGCTGGGCTCGGTGCTGCGCATGCAGGGCTACGCGATGGTCGAGAGCAACGGTTTCACCAAGGTGGTGCCGGAAGCCGACGCCAAGCTGCAGGGCTCGCCGATCGTGATCGGAGGCGGTGGCAGGTCGCGCGGCGACCAGGTCGTGACCCAGGTGTTCCGCCTCAACTATGAGTCGGCCAACAACCTGGTGCCGGTGCTGCGGCCGATGATCGCGCCCAACAACACCATCACTGCCTACCCGGCCAACAACACGCTGGTCATTACCGACTATGCGGAAAACCTGCAGCGCCTGGCCCGCATCATTGCCGCCATCGACGCGCCCGCCTCTGGCGAGGTCGAGCTGGTGCCGCTCAGGAATGCCATTGCCAGCGATACCGCGCTGGTGCTGCAAAAGCTGCTTGACCCGGGCGCGGCCGGCGCCGCTGGCGGCGCCGCGGCCGCCGCGGATGCCAGCCTGCGCACTTCGGTGGTAGCGGAGCCGCGCAGCAATTCGCTCATGATCCGCGCCTCGAGCCGGGCACGCTTGCAGCAGGCGCGCCAGCTCATAGAGAAGCTCGACCAGCCTTACGCGCGTCCGGGCAATATCTGGGTGGTGCCGCTGAAAAACGCCGAAGCCACCAAGCTGGCGCTGACGCTGCGCGCCATCGTGGCAGCCGACGGTTCCTTCAACACCAACCAGTCCGGCACGCCTGGCGCGGCCGGCGCGGGCGCCACCGGCGGCACCGGGCTGCTCAACACCTCGGCGCCGACCAGCGGCCAGTACACCGGCGGCACCACAGGCACGTCGCGCAGCGGCTCCGGCCCCGGCTTCGGCTCCGGCAGTTCGGCATTCGCGAACTCGTTCGCCACCAACACGTTGCCGACCACCGGGGGCATCATCCAGGCCGACCCGGCCACCAACTCGCTCATCATCACGGCCAGCGAACCGGTCTACCGCAACCTGCGCACAGTGATCGAAGACCTGGACGCCCGGCGCGCGCAGGTCTATATCGAATCGATGATCGTGGAGGTGTCGTCCACCCAGACCGGCCAGCTCGGCATCCAGTGGCAAGGCCTGATCAACTCGCGCGGCAGCAATACCAACGTCTTTGCCGGCACCAACTTCGGCACCGGCGGCCAGAACATCATCAACCTGACCGGCGCCGCCGCCGCCATCAACGCAGGCGGCGCAGCGGCCATTCCTGCGGTCTCGGGCCTGATCCCGGACCTGGCCGGCCTGAACCTCGGCCTCGTCAACAAGGCGATGGGCCTGGGCGCCCTGCTGCACGCGCTTGGCGCCGACGGCAGTGTCAACCTGCTGTCCACCCCAAACCTGATCACGCTGGAGAACGAGGAAGCCAAGATCCTGATCGGCCAGAACATCCCGATCACCACCGGTTCCTACGCGCAGACCGGCGGCGCCGCGTCGGTCACGCCGTTCCAGACCTTCGACCGCAAGGACGTCGGCATCACGCTGCGGGTCAAGCCGCAGATCACCGACGGCGGGCTGGTAAAGATGCAGATCTACCAGGAGTCGTCGTCCGTGGTGCAAGGCACCGCCGCCCTCACCCAGGGCCCGACCACCAATGTGCGTTCGATCGAAACCAATGTGCTGGTCGACGACGGCCAGATCATCGTGCTGGGCGGCCTGATCGAAGACACTTACGGAGACGGCGTGCAGAAGGTGCCGGGCCTGGGCGACCTGCCGCTGATCGGCGGGCTGTTCCGCTACGAGAACAAGAACCGCGGCAAGACCAACCTGCTGGTGTTCCTGCGGCCGTACGTGATGCGCACCGCCGGCGCCACCGACCGCCTGACGCAGGACCGCTACGACTACATGCGCACCCTGCAGCAAGGCTTTGTGTCGCCCAACATCATGGTGCGCGACGGCAATACGCCGGTGCTGCCGCCGGCGGATGCGCCGATGTCGCCCTTCGTCGACCCGCGCTCGCGCGGGCCGGTGCCGGGTCCGCTGCCGCTGGAACAGACGCTGCCGCAATCGCAGCAGCAACCGCAACCCCGCACGCAGAACCCGTCGGGCAATGGCACGCCGCCGCCGGGCGTCAACCTTGGCAACGCGACGGTGGATTCCACCCGCGCGGTGAACTGAGACAAGCCATGGCAACAAGCATCGCCCCCGCCGCAGCGTCCGACGACGTGCTGGAGCCACCGTCGACCATCGCCGCGCGGCTGGTCTCGTACGGCTTCGCGCGCGAGGCGCGCCTGCTGATCGCGCGCCAGCGCGCCGATGGCCTGGAGGTGTGGGTGAGCCGCGCCACTTCGCCCGCGGCGCTGGCCGAAGTGGCGCGCGTGCACGGGCCGTTGCGCCTGCGCGTGCTGGAACCCGAGGCGCTCGAACTTGCCATGTCCGAGGCGTACAACCGCCAGGACAGCGGCAGCGCCGCCCAGGTGGTTGGCGAGGTGGAAGGCGAGGTCGACCTGTCGCGGCTGATGCAGGACATTCCCGCGGTGGAAGACCTGCTTGAATCCGAGGACGACGCGCCCATCATCCGCATGATCAACGCGCTGCTCACCCAGGCCGCGCGCGAAGGCGCCTCCGATATCCATATCGAGCCCTTCGAGTCTTCCTCGGTGGTGCGCTTTCGCGTGGACGGCACGCTGCGCGACGTGGTGCGCCCGAAAAAGGCGCTGCACGGCGCGCTGATCTCGCGCATCAAGATCATGGCGCAGCTCGACATCGCGGAAAAACGCCTGCCGCAGGACGGCCGCATCACGCTGCGCGTGGGCGGACGCCCCGTGGACGTGCGCGTCTCCACCCTGCCCACCGGCCACGGCGAACGCGCGGTGTTGCGTCTGCTGGACAAGGAAGCAGGCCGCCTCGACCTGGCCAAGCTCGGCATGGCGCCGGACACGCTGGCCGGCTTCGATCACCTGATCCGCCAGCCGCACGGCATCGTGCTGGTGACGGGGCCGACCGGCTCGGGCAAGACCACCACGCTGTACGCCGCGCTGTCGCGGCTCGATTCGCGCACCACCAATATCATGACGGTGGAGGACCCGATCGAGTACGACCTGGACGGCATCGGCCAGACCCAGGTCAACCCGCGCATCGACATGACCTTCGGCAAGGCGCTGCGGGCTATCCTGCGCCAGGACCCGGACGTGGTGATGATCGGTGAAATCCGCGACCTGGAAACCGCGCAGATCGCGGTGCAGGCATCGCTGACCGGCCACCTGGTGCTGGCCACGCTGCACACCAACGATTCCGCCTCGGCGGTGACGCGCCTGGTCGACATGGGCATCGAGCCGTTCCTGCTTTCGTCGTCGCTGCTCGGCGTGCTGGCGCAGCGGCTGGTACGCCGGCTCTGCCAGCACTGCAAGCGCGAGGAAGTGGTCGAGGTCACGCCCGAGGCAGCGGAAGTGCTGCTTGCGCAAGGCAAACCGCTGCAACGCATCTGGCACGCGGTGGGCTGCGACAAATGCGGCCACTCCGGCTATCAGGGCCGCATGGGCGTGTACGAGCTGCTGAGCGTCGACGACGAGATCCGCACCATGATTCACCGCCAGGCGGCCGAATCGGAAATCAAGAAAGTGGCTTTGGAGGGTGGCATGCACACCATGCGCCACGACGCGCAGCGCTGGATCGATTCCGGCGCCACCGCGCTGGAAGAAGTGCTGCGCGTGACGCGCGACTAAGGGACGGCCCGCATCCATGCCAGCCTATCGTTACGAGGCAGTCGACGCCGCCGGCAAGACCGACCGCGGGGTGATCGAAGCCGACAGCCCCAAGCAGGCCCGCGTCCACTTGCGCGCACGCGGCCTGACGCCGCTCAACGTCGATCCGCTGGCGGGCGTCGGCGGCGTGCAGAAGAGCAGCACCGCCGCCTTCGTGCGGCGGCTGTCCACGCAGGAACAGGCGCTGTTCACGCGCCAGCTCGCCAGCCTGATCGTGGCCGGGCTGCCGCTGGACGAAGCGCTGGCGGCGCTGGCCGACCAGGCCGAGCGCAGCTACGTGCACGAACTGCTGGCCGGCATCCGCGCCGACGTGGTCGGCGGCAGTTCGCTCTCGGCGGCGCTGCTGCATCATCCGCGCGATTTTCCGGACATCTACCGCGCGCTGGTCTCCGCCGGCGAGCACTCGGGCCACCTCGGGCTGGTGCTGGAAAAGCTGGCCGACTATATCGAGACGCGCAACACGCTGACCTCCAAGATCCGGCTGGCCTTCACCTATCCCGCCATCGTTACCGTGGTGGCCTTCGCCATCGTGATCTTCCTGCTGTCCTACGTGGTGCCGCAGGTGGTGAGCGTATTCGCCAACACCAAGCAGAAGTTGCCGACACTGACCATCATCATGCTGGCGCTGTCGGATTTCGTGCGCAACTGGTGGTGGGCCGCGCTGGCGTTCATGGTGGCCGTAAGCCTGGGGATACGCAGTCTGCTGCGGCAGCCCGGTGTGCGCCTGGAGTGGCACCGCTGGCTGCTGACCGCGCCGCTGGTCGGCAAGCTGATCCGGGGCTACAACACCGCGCGCTTCGCCAGCACGCTGGCGATTCTCGTGTCGGCCGGCGTGCCCATCCTGCGCAGCTTGCAGGCAGCCGGCGAAACCCTGACCAACGAGGCACTCAAGGCCAACGTGGATGATGCCACCATGCGCGTGCGCGAAGGCGCCTCGCTGGCGCGCGCGCTGGCGGCGCAGAACCAGTTTCCCTCGGTGCTGGTGCATCTGATCCGCTCCGGCGAAGCCACCGGCAACCTGCCGATCATGCTGGAGCGCGCGGCGCAGGGCGAAGGCGCGGAGCTGGAGCGCCGCACGCTGTTCCTCACCAGCCTGCTGGAGCCGCTGCTGATCCTCAGCATGGGCGTGGTGGTGCTGCTGATCGTGCTGGCSGTGCTGATGCCGATCATCGAGATCAAGCAGCTGGTGCGGTAGGGCCACGCTTTGCCGCGCAAGCGGGCGAAATGCAAAACGGCGCCTTCGGGCGCCGTTTTGCATTTCTTGTTTCTACTGAGGCTTGGGAGCCGAAGCCACCCGCAAAGGCGTACTTCGGCTTCACCGCCCATAGCCTATTCGGCAGCCTTGGCGGCCTTCTTCGGCACGCGCTTGGCAGGTGCCGCGGCGGCGGCCTTCTTGGCTGCCGGCGCCTTCTTGGCTGCCGGCGCTTTCTTCGCGGGCGCAGCTGCCTTCTTGGCGGGAGCCGCAGACTTCTTGGCTGCTACCTTTTTGGCAGGCGCGGCAGCCTTCTTGGCCCGGGCCGGCGCCTTGGCTTTTGCCTTGGTCTCTGGCACGCTCGCTTCGACGGCTTCAGCCGTTTCCACCTCTTCCACGGCTTCCACCGATTCGACGGCTTCGATCAGCTCGGCAGCTTCGATCGGTTCGAATGCCTCTGGCGCTTCGACAAACTCGACCACCTCGGCGACTTCGATTGCCTCCACGACCGGCGCTACCACCGTCGCGGACGGCGCCACGAAGATCGAGCGGTCGATTGGCCACGGGATCTCGCTCAGCGTGACCTCGGGCTTCGGCGGCCGGCGGCGGCGCGCACCGTTCGTATCGCCGGACTCGACTTCCGTCTGTTCATCTGCCTGCTGCTCATCGCCATCGAGGGCCAGCGCTTCACGCTCCAGGGCATCCATCGGATCGACCACGAAGGTGGCGACAGGCTGGCTCACGGGCGCGGGGGCAGCGAGTTCGGGCAGCGGTGCGGGCTGGACAGGCAGCGCCGGCTGCTGCGCGGGCGCCGGGCGCGATCCGTACTGTTGCTGGGAAGCCAGGCGATCATCGCCTTGACGACCATCGCCGCGACGGTTGTCGTTACGGCGACCGCGCTTTTCGCGCCGCTCGCGATTCTCACCCTGGCGGTTCTCCTCCTGACGGTTCTCGCCCTGGCGGTTCTCGCCCTGGCGGTTCTCGCCCTGACGGTTCTCGCCCTGGCGGTTCTCGCCCTGGCGGTTCTCGCCCTGGCGGTTCTCGCCCTGGCGGTTCTCGCCCTGGCGGTTCTCGCCCTGGCGGTTCTCGCCCTGACGATTCTCGCCTTGACGGTTCTCGCCTTGGCGGTTCTCGCCTTGGCGACCCTCGCCCTGACGGTCTTCACCTTGACGAGCCTCGCCCTCACCCGGCTTCGAACGGCGCTTCAGCCGCACCCACAGCGTCTTGTTGTTGCCGCCGTTGCGAGTCTCGACTTCGAACAGGCCGGTGGCAGCCACCAACTCGGAGAGCTTGCCATAGCCATAGTTGCGCGAATCGAACTCGGGTGCCTGCTTGGCGATATGGTTGCCCATGCCGCCGAGCGTGGCCCAGCCCTCTTCGTCCGACACCGCTTGCGAGGCGCTTTGCAGCAGGCGCACCAGGCGCGAATCCTGGCGCAGCTCACCGCTGTTGCGCTTGCGCGCGGGCGCGGCGGCACCGTCGGATTCCGTATCGGTGTCGGCATCGCTGTCGCTGCGCAGCACGTCGGCAAAAATAAACTTGTCGCAGGCCGTGACGAATGGCTTGGGCGTCTTGCGTTCGCCGAAGCCGTACACGGTGAGCCCCTGCTCGCGGATACGCGAGGCCAGGCGAGTGAAATCGCTGTCGCTGGAAACGATGCAGAAGCCGTCGAAGCGGCCTGTGTACAGCAGGTCCATCGCGTCGATGATCATCGCGCTATCGGTGGCGTTCTTGCCTACCGTGTAGCGGAACTGCTGGATCGGCTGGATGGAGTGCGAGAGCAGGCGCTCCTTCCAGCCGGCCAGGTTGGGCTTGGTCCAGTCGCCGTAGATCCGCTTGACGGCGGCCACGCCATACTTGGCGACTTCGGCCAGCAGGCCTTCGACGATGGCGGGCGCCGCATTGTCGGCGTCGATCAGCACAGCCAGGGTCGCAGTGCCCTGGCGGGAGGAAATAGTCATGTTGGGTCCTGGAGGCCGGTCGGCCTCGGATGGGGCGGGTTGCACCACGGCGTGATCCCTTGAGATATGACGCCCGGCTCGCATCTGCCCGTTTGTTGCGTAAACCTGTTTGCAACGCAGTGTACACGCGAAGCGTGTCCATACGGGAAACCACGCCCCGCGCAGCCGCACTTTTTGCTGCATCGCAAGGTGCCGCGCCCTCCGGCGCGGTGCTACCATGCGCCAAAGAGACACGGCCGTTTTCCGCCTTCACAAGAGGCGGCGCACGGTCGCCCACAACTGAAGTGAGTCGGCGATCCCGACTGCATGCCCCATAGAGGAGCACCTATGAATGCCCCACTGACCCCTCCGGTCAGCGACGCCCTCCGCCGCGCGCTCGAAAACGTTTCCCTCGAAGATAAATACACGCTAGAACGCGGCCGCGTCTATATCAGCGGCACGCAGGCCCTGGTACGCCTGCCGATGTTGCAACGCGAGCGCGACCGCGCCGCCGGCCTGAACACCGCGGGCTTTATCTCCGGCTATCGCGGCTCGCCGCTGGGCGCGCTGGACCAATCGCTGTGGAAGGCCAAGCAGCACCTGGCCGCGCACGACATCGTGTTCCAGGCGGGATTGAACGAGGATCTGGCCGCCACTTCCGTATGGGGCTCGCAGCAGGTCAATATGTACCCGGACGCCAGGTTCGAAGGCGTATTCGGCATGTGGTACGGCAAAGGTCCGGGCGTGGACCGCACCAGCGACGTCTTCAAGCACGCAAACTCCGCCGGCTCCTCGAAGCACGGCGGCGTGCTGGTGCTGGCGGGCGACGACCACGCGGCCAAATCGTCCACGCTGGCGCACCAGTCCGAGCACATCTTCAAGGCTTGCGGCCTGCCGGTGCTCTACCCCTCGAACGTGCAGGAATACCTCGACTACGGCCTGCACGCCTGGGCCATGAGCCGCTACTCCGGCCTGTGGGTGTCGATGAAGTGCGTGACCGACGTGGTGGAATCGTCGGCCTCGGTGGAACTGGATCCGCACCGCGTGGAAATCGTGCTGCCGGAGGATTTCATCCTGCCGCCGGGCGGCCTCAATATCCGCTGGCCCGATCCGCCGCTGGAACAGGAGGCGCGCCTGCTGGACTACAAGTGGTACGCCGGCCTGGCCTATGTACGCGCCAACAAGATCGACCGTATCGAGATCGATTCGCCGCATGCCCGCTTCGGCATCATGACGGGCGGCAAGGCTTATCTCGACACGCGCCAGGCGCTGGCCAACCTGGGCCTGGACGACGAGACCTGCGCGCGCATCGGCATCCGCCTGTATAAGGTGGGCTGCGTGTGGCCGCTGGAAGCGCACGGCGCGCGCGCCTTTGCCGAAGGCCTGCAGGAAATCCTGGTGGTCGAGGAAAAGCGCCAGATCATGGAGTACGCGCTCAAGGAAGAGCTGTACAACTGGCGCGACGATGTGCGGCCCAAGGTTTACGGCAAGTTTGACGAAAAGGACAACGCAGGCGGCGAATGGTCGATCCCGCAGAGCAACTGGCTGCTGCCGGCGCACTATGAACTGTCGCCCGCCATCATCGCGCGCGCCATCGCCACCCGGCTCGAAAAGTTCGAACTGCCGTCGGACGTGCGCGCCCGCATTGCCGCGCGCATCGCGGTGATCGAGGCCAAGGAAAAAGCCATGGCCGTGCCGCGCGTGGCGGCCGAGCGCAAGCCCTGGTTCTGCTCGGGCTGCCCGCACAATACGTCGACCAACGTGCCCGAAGGCTCGCGCGCGCTGGCCGGCATCGGCTGCCATTACATGACGGTGTGGATGGACCGCAGCACCAGCACCTTCAGCCAGATGGGCGGCGAAGGCGTGGCATGGATCGGGCAGGCGCCCTTCGCCGGCGACAAGCATGTGTTCGCCAACCTGGGCGACGGCACCTACTTCCACTCCGGGCTGCTGGCGATCCGCGCGTCGATCGCTGCCAACGTCAACATCACCTACAAGATCCTCTACAACGACGCGGTGGCCATGACCGGCGGCCAGCCCGTCGACGGCAAGCTGTCGGTGCAGGACGTTGCCTTCCAGGTCGCGGCCGAAGGCGCGAAAAAGATCGTCGTCGTCACCGACGAGCCAGAGAAATACAGCGCGGCCATCAAGCTGCCGCAAGGCGTGGAAGTGCATCACCGCGACCAGCTCGACAGGATCCAGCGCGAACTGCGCGAGGTGCCCGGCGCCACCATCCTGATCTACGACCAGACCTGCGCCACCGAGAAGCGGCGCCGCCGCAAGCGCGGCACTTACCCCGATCCGGCAAAGCGCGCCTTCATCAACGACGCGGTCTGCGAAGGCTGTGGCGATTGCTCGGTGAAGTCCAACTGCCTGTCGGTGGAACCGCTGGAAACGGAGCTTGGCACCAAGCGCCAGATCAACCAGTCATCGTGCAACAAGGACTTCTCGTGCGTCAACGGCTTCTGCCCGAGCTTCGTCACGGCGGAAGGCGCGCAGGTGAAGAAGCCCGAGCGCCACGGCGTGTCGATGGACAACCTGCCCGCATTGCCGGAACCCGTGCTGCCTGGGCTTGACCATCCCTTTGGCGTGCTGGTCACGGGCGTAGGCGGCACCGGCGTCGTCACCATCGGCGGCCTGCTGGGCATGGCGGCGCACCTGGAGAACAAGGGCGTGACCGTGCTCGACATGGCGGGCCTGGCGCAGAAAGGCGGTGCGGTGCTGTCGCACGTGCAGATCGCGGCGCATCCCGACCAGCTCCACGCCACCCGCATCGCCATGGGCGAGGCGGACCTGGTGATCGGCTGCGACGCCATCGTCAGCGCCATCGATGACGTCATCTCCAAGACCCAGGTCGGGCGCACGCGTGCCGTCATCAACACCGCGCAGACGCCCACCGCCGAGTTCATCAAGAACCCCAAGTGGCAGTTCCCCGGCCTGTCGGCAGAACAGGATGTGCGCAACGCGGTCGGCGAAGCTTGTGACTTCATCAACGCCAGCGGCCTGGCCGTGGCGCTGATCGGCGACGCCATCTTTACCAACCCGCTGGTGCTGGGCTACGCCTGGCAGAAGGGATGGCTGCCGCTATCGCTGGACGCGCTGGTGCGCGCCATCGAACTCAACGGCACGGCGGTGGAAAAGAACAAGGCGGCATTCGACTGGGGCCGCCACATGGCGCACGACCCTGAGCATGTGCTGTCGCTCACCGGCAAACTGCGCAGCACCGCCGAAGGCGCCGAGGTAGTCAAGCTGCCCACCTCCTCCGGCGCCATGCTGGAAAAGCTGATTGCGTACCGCGCCGAACACCTGACTGCCTATCAGGATGCGGCATACGCGCAGACCTTCCGCGACGCGGTGAACCGTGTGCGCGCAACGGAAAGCGCGCTGGTCGGCAGCGGCAAGCCGTTGCCGGTGACCGAAGCGGCGGCGCGCAATCTTGCCAAGCTGATGGCCTACAAGGACGAGTACGAAGTCGCGCGGCTCTATACCGACCCGGTCTTCCTCGACAAGCTGCGCAACCAGTTCGAAGGCGAGCCCGGCCGCGACTACCAGCTCAATTTCTGGCTGGCGCCACCGCTGATGGCCAAGCGCGATGAGAAGGGGCATCTGGTAAAGCGCCGCTTCGGCCCGTCCACGATGAAGCTCTTCGGCGTGCTCGCCAGGCTGAAAGGCCTGCGCGGCGGCGTGTTCGATGTGTTCGGCAAGACCGCCGAGCGCCGCACCGAACGCGCGCTGATCGGCGAGTATCGTGCCTTGCTGGACGAGCTGACGAGCGGCCTGAGCGCGGCCAACCACGCAACCGCGATCACGCTGGCGAGCCTGCCGGACGACATTCGCGGCTTCGGGCATGTCAAGGACGACAACCTGGCGAAGGTGCGTACGCGCTGGACGGCGCTGCTGGAGCAGTTCCGGCATCCGGAGTCGGCGCAGCAGGTGGCTTGAGTTTCAGGTTGAACGGAGCGCTGCCGCGAGGGGGCGCTTCGGTTGTTGTCGGACCCCACATTTTTTGGAAATGTGGGGTCTTTTTGTTTCCGGCGTGGCTGCTGTCGGAGCCAATACGCGCTTCACACTGCAAGATGGCACTGCACATCTCGTTATGCGAAACTCAGTGTCCTTCGTCCCGCAGCGCCTGAATCGCATTGATCGACTCTTTCGTCCGCTGACGGCCAAACTTGGCCCTTACTGGTGAGCGATGCCCGTATCTTCTGGCATCGGCAGCCCGGTGAACTTCACCCTATGAGTAGGCATGTCGCAACAGGCATGTGGGCATGCAGGAAGAAAATCGACCCCTACCGCGCGACCTGCCTCCCCCATTGCGGGATCATCCAGGAACGTTGCCCGTGCGCTGGTATGAATCCTTGTGGGATTGAATCCCCGGCTGACAAGAAAGTGACGAACTGTCTCGGCACGCGCGCTGACAAGTTGCCTCCCACCTGTATCGCCACCGACCAGATATGCCGCAATGAAGAAATAGTCGTAGTTCGGGTAGTGAACCCGCAGGTCCGCGAGCCAAGTCCCAAGCTTGAGTGCCGCACTGGCATTCAGCGTGTGTACATTCTTCGGGAACTGAAGGTCTACTCCCTTCACGCGTGGACTGCAAGCGAAGGCCACGCTATTCGACAGGCACATCGCCAGCATGGCGCATCCGACCCACCGCCGATACGAACTCGCCGATCCTGGTCTATTTCGGTTGGTCATGATTCCCCCGATCAGCTTGTTTCGCATCAATTGGTTGTGGCCCAGGACAGCACGGATGGGGGCAGCGCGGGTTGATGGATATATACGCCGTACTTGCCAGCCTCCGTGCTTCGGCGTTTGGCGGCGCACCGTATCCATAGTTCTTTATTTCTGTATCAAAGATATCCGAATCCTCAACACCAAAATTCAATAGCAGAGTCTTCAAGTTGCGCAACCGAATCTTCGCCAGATGCACCGATACCCCAACTCGTGGATTCTCCTGAACAGAAATGTAATATTGACCGCTATTTGGGAACGCCAGTCGAGTCTTGCTCCTCCAATCCGCCATCCGATGTATCTCGCCGGCGGAAAGATTAGTGCGACCAGACTCATAAATTGGCTCGTACTCAATATATGGAGGATGGCAGGCGAGGACTGGCGACACAAAGGCAATCAAGGCGAAGGCCACGCTACTCGACAGGTACATCGCCAGCATGGCGCGACCGATCCACCGCCGATACGAACTCGCCGATTCCGGCCAATTTGCTTTGGTCATGATACCCCCGATCACCTTGTTKCGCATCAATTGGTTGYGGTCCGGGACAGCACGGATGGGGGCAGCGCGGGATGATTGAAATCTCAGCAACATTGGTGAGATGGCGCAGTTCTTGACCTGGCCTCAGGCCGTCGCGAAATCTACGGACAGCTGATTCCTCAATGTCCACCTTGTCGATACCCATATTCGAAAGCGTAGACAACAGGTTCTTTCGCCTCTGCTCCGCCAGCTTGGCTGACACACCTACGCGCGCATTCTGGCGAACATAGACCAGATACTTCCCTCCACTCGGGAGCCACAGCCTAAGTTGTGCCCGCCAATTTGCCAGGCGCAGGACCTCACTTGCCGATAGATCAGATCGACCATTTGAAAACACGGGCTCATAGTCAACATACCCCAAGGTGCACCCTATTGTGGGAAATGAAAATAAAAATACAGTCGCGACGAATAGCTGTTTCACTATGGCCTCCATACCGGCGTCAATCCATCCCAATTTGGAATTTTTGCAACGTAGGCAGCGATGCTATCCGCGTTATTCAGGCAGAACTTATCACGAGCAGCCTGCTTTTGTGCCCACTTGATATTACTCCATGAATCCACCGCATCCATTGCAGATGGAAAATGCGACACCTCATGAATCAAAGTCGTTAGTTTGGAATCATTGGCCGATGGAGTAACATTATTTCAATTAGCCTCATCCGGCATCGTGCAGAAAAGGTGCCCAATAAAAATTGAATACGTCCCGTCCGGCTTGCAGATGGAGGCAGCTGCTGGAATCTCATCACCCTTCGCGCGCGGCACGCACCCAACCCGGGCGAGCGCTTCCTTTGTTTGGCGCTCATAGTTCCTGTCGGTCAGCCCACGCATGATCTCCCGCATCCGGGCCAACCCATCACGCAATGTCTCGCGCGTATCCTCCCTCGCATTGCCAAACCAAAGGCGGACCTTGTCCTGATCCGCCCGATTCCACCGGTCCAGCTCCACCAGTCGATCACCCATCAGGCGCACAGCCTTGTCGCGCAGCCGGTTCATCGTGGAATAGAACTCCGCGTTGCTCATGTTCTGGCAGATCAGCGTGGGATCGTCTTCCGGTGTTGACTGGCGCGCCCCCTCCACCAGCTTGTTCGATGCCTCCACCGGCTCGGCGACAGCGCTATGCGTCGGCATAGGCGTGCGGCCGCCATGGGTCACCTGAATCGTGAAGGTGTTCTGCGAGGCAATGACGAACGGCTTGACGGCACACTTGCAGTTGACGCGAGCGCCTTCCACCAGGACCTGCTTGTCCATCAGGCTAAAGGCCGGATAGCAATCGTTGGTGACAGTGCCACCACTCTTGCACACCGGGCAGGTGGCAAAGTCCCCCTCGACGCCGACCTGCACGCCGTCTTGCGTCATCTCCCCGGTGCCGATCAGCACGCCGTTGTTACTGGTGCGGTCCCCATTGCGAAGCGCACATCGAATATCCATCATTGGAAGTCTCCACGAATCGTGTGTTCTTGCGGTGGCTTCGGCCATCAGCCTGAAGCCGACCGTTCAGGCATTCACCTTGCGGACCGGTTCTCCGAAGAACACCTCGATGGGCACGAAGTGCCATTGCGCGGCTTCGGGGTCGTAAAGGGCTACCTGGTTGATCTGCGCCCCCACGGGGACCGTTCCCGGCATGCGCTGTATGGCCAGCGCCACGGCCTGATGCCGTTGCTGTTCCGTCCAGGTTTCCAGCAGGCAGTGCGAATCCGCGTGCGCGAACAGCCCGGCGTGTTCACGCAGCCGTTCGTACTTGGCAATGCCGTCCTGGTCGATCTCGAGGTCGATGGCATCGCGCCGCGCTTCCRGGATCTCTTCGGTCTGCACCATGCAGACACTGGCGAGCGCCCCTTTGCGCCGGACCACGATCCGGCCATCGCTCGCAGCCCAGCCACAGTGCAGGTTGACATGGAGCTTTCCGCCGCTATCCCGGATCAACGTCCGGGGATCGAAAGCCGCCGCATGCACGACGTGATACGGCTTGCCCGGGCCAGACACGAACGCGGCGTTCAGCAGTGCATCAAAGGGTGAGATATGGACGGCCAGTGCGGAGCCGGCATCGGCGTTGCCCTCCTCCACGAATTCGCAAGCGGCATTGCACCAGTCCGGCTGGCCGTCCCCCGGCGCGTAGTTGACCAGCACGAACAGGGCTGGCCGGGTATGCAGAACGTGCCCGCATGAGCGAAAGGGCGTATTAGGGGGCGTATTGGGTAGCGCCATTTGAGTGCACCTCCTATGAGTGAAATTTGGAGTGCCTCAATCTTTACTCGATACGGCGCGAGCGTTGGTTGGGAAATTTCTGATTTTGCTYGGGGATTGAGCAAAGGCGGGACGACGAAGCGTCCGGCGTGCTTGAATTCAACAAGGCGCGGCATCGCCCTTTAGTGTCGGTGAAGGGATCCTGGATGCCGTCCGAGATGAGCTTTGTAGCGATGGACTGCGTGATGCGGCCAGCTTGACTGAAAGCAAGCCAAGCGATGTCGTAGAGCAGATAGCACTACTGGAGGCGCATGAAACCAGAATTCAGCCTGTTGCAGATGAGAGATGTTTGGATTGATGCCTACAAATATGGCGACATCGATCAGCTGGATTTCGTGCAGAGCGCCCATTTCTTTGTGAAGCGAGGCGAGACGATCCTGACCAAGCAGCAACAACTTGGACACATACGTACACGCTTGGCTGCAAACGCATGGCGCGCTGACGAATTGAACGCTCATGATGAAACAAAAGACGTGATGGAGCACGCCGAGTGGGCAACGATCTCCGGCACCGGTTCAATGAGGCAGAACGGGAGGGTGCTCTCCCGATTCCGGTTTCTGGAACTCTGGCTGGTCAGTGACGGGCGATGGCAGGTCGCCGCATTGTGTTATGAGGATGCCGGCAACCGTGAGGCATCGAGCTAGCCTTGTTTCTCCACGCCGAACGCATGCCGCTATACGACTCGGCGCGGGAAACACCTGCGTCAGCGTCTGCTAGCCGCCAGGCACGCCATGCGCGATGGAAGGGGTAGAGACATTGCTGACGCTGCAATATCAGCGGTCCCGATACTTCAACGCGAACAGCGTCATCCCCCAGAACGGCACCCACCAGGCCAGATCGCTGCACAGCACGAACAAGCCGCTGCGCCATTCGAAGACGCCAGTCAGCGCTCCGTGCAGGAAGCCCAGCGGCCCCAGCGTCTTGCCCACCAGGCCCACCACCACCAGCGGCCAGTAGCGCAGCATGTCCTGCGCCGCGATCCAGTAGCCCAGCGCGTAGACGCCCACCATCATGCCGATGCAGCGGATCATGGCGTCAGGCGTGACGGGCATGCCCAGCCAGTCGAAGATCTGCGACGGCCACAGGCTCAGCGCAATCGCATAGAGCAGGTTATAGAACGCGGCCAGCCGCAATACCGCGGGCATCCACGCTGGTATGCGGGGCAGGCTGACGGACGCATTGCGCCCGATGGTCGGATCGGACTTCATTCCACATTCTCCGGGTGAGTATCAGGTTCAGGTTCGCGGATGGCGAGCACGCCGTCGTAGCGCAGCAGGTAGCCCAGGCGTGGCGCCCATATGCGCACGTCGCAGCGATAGCGGTCCGCATCCAGTGCGCGTTCGCTGGCCAGCACGTGCAGCCACGGCACGGTCAGGCCGAACAGGCTGACGCCGCGGCTGGCCTGCCGCAGGCGCCCGGCGCCATCGACACGCGTTGCCAGCACGATGGCCAGCGGCCCCAGGCGTTCGGTCACTTGCCCGGCCCGCGCGTGCCGCATGCGGCTCGCCACGATGTGCCCGCCGATGCGGCGGTGCCAGCGCTCGCCGGCGGGCTCTGGCGAGATGGTCACAAGGCAAGCCGCCGCCGCCGCGGGCCGGGGCAGCGCCGACAGCCGCATCAGCGCCCGCAGCCAGCCCCGCGCACTCCAGCGCACGCTCAGCGTGCCGCGCAAGTGCACGCCCTCGGCACGATGCACGCGCCGCAGCACCGGCGGCAGGCTGGCAAGGGCGGTCCCCAGCATGGTCCCGTACAGGCTTTGCGGGCCACCGTCCGTGGCATGCGCGGCGAGCGTGTTCATCCACGTGCCCGCCCGTTGCCGAGCAGGTCCTCCAGCGCCAGTTGCAGGGTCGGGAAGCGGAAGGCATAGCCTTCCTGCTGCAGTCGCGCCGGCGCCGCGCGCAGCCCGTCGAGCAGCAGCGTGGCCTGCTCCCCCAGCGCAAGACGCATGGGCCAGGCCGGCGTCGGCATCCAGGCCGGGCGGCGCAGCACAGCGGCGGCGCGGCGGACCAGGCCGGCCTGCGTGGGAGTCTCGGGCGCTACCAGGTTGTAGGTGGCGACGGCGCCTTCGCTTACCGGCGCCGCTCCACGGCACAGCCACGCGATCACGCCAAGCACGTCGTCGATGTGGACCCAGCTCTGCGCCTGGCGGCCGCTGCCCATCGGGCCGCCGAAGCCCAGCCGCACCGGCATCATCATGGCCGGCAGCGCGCCCTGGTGGCCGTAGACCACACCCAGGCGCAGGATGGCCAGCGGAATGCCGAGCCCGGCCACGGCGCGCGCCGCCAGCTCCCATTCCCGGCACAGTTGCGAGGCGAAGATATCCTGCGGCGCGCTGGCTTCGGTACGATCGCGCAAATCGTCGTCGGCCTGGATGCCGTAGTAGCCCACCGCCGAACCGTTGATCAGCAGACGCGGCCGGTGCGTGGCCGACGCTAGCCAGGCAGTCAGCGCGCGCGTGGTGCCCACGCGGCTCTCCACCAGGCTGCGCTTGCGCGCGGCACTCCAGCGCGAGCCCAGGATAGGTGCGCCGGCGAGGTTCACCACGACATCGAAGCGCGTGGCAGGATCGAGTTCCGCGAGGGCACCGACGCACGCCGCGCGGCCATCGAACAGCTGCGATGCCACGCGCGGGTTGCGCGCCCAGATCGTGACGCGGTGCCCGTCCGCCAGCAGTGCCCGCACCAGCGCCTGGCCAATGAAACCGGTGCCGCCGGTCAGCAGGAAGGATTGCGCGCGCCGCGCCGTATCGGCCCCGGCAAAATCGAACGCCGGCACCGTGCCGGCACGGTCGGCAAGTGCGCGGCTCGCCAGTGCATCGCGCACCCCGGACGCCGCCACGCCCAGCGCAAACACGCTCAGCCCCCAGCTTTGCCAGCCTTGCGGATTGAGATGCAGGCCGGTCGGTAAGTGCCACCACGCTTGCGAATGCCACGCCAGCAGGCCGAAGATCACGCCACCGTTGATGGCCAGCACGGTATGCGTCACCCGCTCGCTCGGCGGCAGGCTGCGGGTCTGGTCCTCCACCACGAAGTCGCGCAGCGTCAGCAGGATCTCGATGGCGATGATGGCCCACAGGGGAACCAGCCATGCGCCACCCCACGCAAACCACGCCAGGCCGGCGAACAGCACGCCGTACAGCACCGCCCGGATCGCATGCAGGCGCAGCTCCGGCGCGGCGTTGTGCTGCTGCGGCAGTGCGCAGCGCAGCTCGTGGTGCCAGACGGTGTCGAAGGCGCCCATCAATCCCTGCACGATCAGCAGGTTGAGGATGACGGTATGGAGCGTGTCGCTGGCCGGGTCCATCTCAAGCATCCTTAATTACAATAATTTCTGTTAAAAGAGAAATATCAAGTCAAAAAAACGGCCGCCATGGCGGCCGGCTCTTCATGCCTGTGCTATTTGCCAGCTTCGCGGGCGCGCTGGTCGCCACGCACCAGCTTCTGGATGCGCGCGCCCAGTTTCATTACCTTGACCAGTGTGTCGGGCGAGAGCCGCAGCATCTCGTCGCCCCAGCTGCCCAGCGTTTCCATCAGCTGCAGCGTGGCGATGATGCGCTTCTGCACTTCCTTGCTCTCCCTGGCGAAGGCGGGATTGTTCACGCATTCGTGCAAGGCATCGATGGTGGGATCGAACTCGCGCTGCTTGCGCTCGCGCACCACGGTGCGGAACAGGTCCCACACGTCGGTGACGGTCTCGAAGTGATCGCGCCGGTCGCCCATCATGTGCACGGTGCGGATCAGCTTCCAGTTCTGCAGCTCTTTCAGGCTGTTGCTGACGTTGGAGCGCGCGACGTTCAGCGTGTCGGCGATTTCCTCGGCCGGCAGCGGATGCTCGGCAAGGAATAGCAGGGCGTGAATCTGCGCGACGGTGCGATTGACGCCCCACTTCGAGCCCATTTCGCCCCAGTGCAGGACGAATCGTTGTGCGACCGGTTGAAGTTCCATGCCTGACAGTTTATCCGTTCGGAAATTTCCGTCAAGACAGAAATCCAATTTCAGGCAAGCAGGCTCAGGCCGGCCGCGCCAGCGTGCTTTCGTTTTCCTTCACGTACATCGAGTTGCGCGGACGCGCGAACACCCGCCGCACCATCGGCTCGAAGAAGGACAGCGGCAGCGTGTCGTAGTCCCGCATGAAAGCCGCGCCGTCGTACTTGGCGCAGAACTCGGCGGTGCGTTCGAACAGTTCGGGCTGGCTGCGGAATTGCTCGCGCAGGTTGCGGTCGAGACCGAGGTGGTGAAAGAAGTAGTAGCCCTGGAACACGCCGTGCTTCTCGACCATCCAGAGGTTTTCCGGGCTGACGAAAGGCTTGAGGATGGCGGCGGCGATGTCGGGATGGTTGAACGTGCCAAGCGTATCGCCGATATCGTGCAACAGCGCGCACACCACGTACTCTTCGTCGCGCCCGTCGCGGTGGGCCAGCGTGGCGGTCTGCAGGCAGTGGGTCAGGCGGTCGATGGGGAAGCCGCCGTAATCGCCGTCGAGCAGCTTGAGGTGATCGAGCACGCGGTCGGCCAGCGCCTGCGCGAACGGCATGAACTCCGCGGATATCGCGGCCCAGTCCTCGCGCGTGCCTTGCTCCATGTGGCTGAAGGTGGCACGGGCGTGCGCAGTCGTTTCGCTCATTGTGGGGTC
This sequence comes from Cupriavidus sp. 05N39, assembly GCF_056397325.1. NCBI lineage: Bacteria > Pseudomonadati > Pseudomonadota > Betaproteobacteria > Burkholderiales > Burkholderiaceae > Cupriavidus > Cupriavidus sp. 05N39. Next base: position 153,287 of record NZ_JBFTNE010000002.1, on the reverse strand, counting down.
TCCGTGCAGGGTGATCCTGCTTGTTTTGATGGTGATGAGCAACGATTCTGGCACAGGTTTCGCGGCTACACTGTCAAGGACTTAACAATGCAGCCGTGTGCCGCGGCGCATCAATCCGCATGCAGATCCGCCCTTACCTGGCTGCCGACGAAGCCGCCATCATCGACCTGTGGCAAACCTGCGGCCTGACCCGGCCGTGGAACGACCCGAAGAAAGACATCGCCCGCAAGCTGACTGAACAGCCGGAGCTGTTCCTGGTCGGGGAAGTGGATGGCCAGCCGGTGGCATCGGCCATGGTCGGCTTCGACGGCCATCGCGGCTGGGTCTACTACCTKGCSGTGCAYCCSGAYYACCAGCGCCGCGAYYAYGGCCGCCGCCTGATGGCGCATGCGGAGCAATTGCTGATCGAGCGCGGCTGCCCCAAGATCAACCTGCTGGTACGCACGGGCAACAGCAGGGTCATCGACTTCTACCGCAGCCTCGGGTACGCGCAGGATGACGCCGTCAGCCTGGGCAAGCGGCTGATTCCGGATATCTGAGCGAGGTCAAACGCCATGTTCCACATCCTCGGCATCGATCACCTGGTCCTGCGCACCGGCAATGTGACGGCGCTGATGCGCTTCTACGTGGACGTGCTTGGCTGCAGCCTGGAACGCGTGCAGCCGGACTTCGGCCTGATCCAGTTGCGCGCCGGCGGCGGCCTGATCGACCTGGTCGCGCTGGAGGGCCCGCTCGGCCGCGCGGGCGGCGCCGGCCCCGGCAAGGAAGGCCGGAACCTGGACCACTTCTGCCTGCGCCTCGATCCCTTCGACGCGGATGCGCTTGGCACCCACCTGCGCGCGCACGGGGTGGAGCCGGGGCCGGTGGAGATGCGTTTCGGCGCCGAGGGCAAAGGCCCGTCGATCTACGTGCAGGATCCCGATGGCAATGTCGTGGAGCTGAAAGGACCGCCCGCAAACATGTGACGCAACGTGGGCATTCCGCCCGGATGCCCGCTACAATTCCCGCTTGGCCCTCGCCGCCACTCGCGCCATCCGTCCCCCTCCACGGCGGTCCCCGGCGCGGCGGCAACGACCGCGTCCAGGCGCGCAATGACAAGACACGAAGCTTCTCCCGGCAGGCCCCCTATCTCGCCACGTCAGCTGGTCTGGACCCTCGGCATCACCGAGACCATTTCCTGGGGCACGCTTTTTTTCGCCTTCACCGTCTTTATCGCCCCGATGAGCGCGACACTGGGCTACTCCAAACCCTTCCTCGCCGGCGGCTATTCGCTGGGCCTGCTGGTCTGGGCCATGTGCTCGTTTGCCGTGGGCCGGCTGCTTGACCGCGTGCAGGCGCGCATCGTGATGTGCGCGGGATCGGTGCTGGCGGGCTGCGGTTTGCTGCTGTGGGCGTGGAGCCCGAACCAGGCGGCCTTCCTGCTGATGTGGATACCGCTCGGGCTGGCCATGGCGACCACCCTGTACGAGCCCGCCTTCGTGGTGCTGCGCCAGGCCTTTGGCGACGGCTACCAGAAGTCCATCGTCACCGTGACGCTGATGGCCGGCTTTGCCAGCACCATCTTCGTGCCGCTGGCGCAATGGCTGGTGCTGCACCTGGGCTGGCGCGAGACGCTGCTGTGCTTCGCCGGGCTCAACCTGCTGGTCTGCGCGCCCTTGCATGCGCGCCTGCGCTACGTGGCGCATGCCTCCTATGCCGCCGCCCCGGCGCCGGCTCCGCTGGAGAACTCGGCGCAGCCCGGTATTGCGCGCATGGCCTTGCGCCAGCCGGTGTTCTGGGCCGTGGTGCTGGCCTTCACCGCGCTGTCGGTGATCGCTTCGCTGCTTGGCGCCCACCTGATCCCGATGCTGACCGAAAAGGGCCTGCCGCTGGGCGAACAACTGGTGGTGGCGGCACTGATCGGACCAGCCCAGGTAGTCGGCCGCCTGGTGATGATGCGCTTCCCGGTGCGCCACCCGCTGCGGCTGTCGCTGCCGGTGTACGTGGTAATGAGCGTGGGGCTGCTGTGCTTTGCCCTCGGCTACGGCAAGTGGCTGATGCTGGCCGCCGTGCTCTACGGCTGCGCCAACGGCGTCAACACCATGCTGCGCGCCATGGCCATGCCGGAACTGATCTCGCGCCACCATTACGCCACGCTCAACGGGCTGATGATGACGCCGGTGCTGCTGATGCAGGCCGCCGCCCCCTGGCTGGGCGCATTGCTGTGGAGCGCCGCGGGCGGCTACTGGCTGATGCTGTGGGTGATGGTGGCGCTGGCGCTGATGGCGCTGGCTGCCTTCGGGTTCGCGCTACACCGGCGCGGCCTGCTGCGTACATCCAGCCACCCAGCGGCGGCCTAGGGACGCAGCGGCGGGCAAAGGGGCCTGGACGGTACGGTCGTGCGCCCGACGCACCGATATGCGACGATGCGGGGCTCGACTACCCTGCAGCGCCCGCCAGGGCACCTCGGCGCCACCGCGCGTGGCCGGAGATGCCCGCCGCATCCATGCCCGATTCCACTTCCAGCAATCTGACCCGGCCGCCTTCGCCCCCCTCCGCCGCTCCGGCCATTGCCCCGGTCGGCGCGCGCCGCGTGGAGCACGCCGCGCGCGCCACCATGGCGCTGTTTTTCGTCAACGGCGCCACCTTCGCCACCTGGGGCGTGCACATCCCCACCATCAAGGCCCGCTTCGGACTGTCGGATGCCGTGCTGTCCCTGGCCATGCTGGCGGTGGCCGCGGGCGCCATCGCTGCGATGGGGCCGGTGGGGCGGTGGGTGGCGCGCGTGGGCAGCGCCAGCGCCTGCCGGCGCAGCGGCCTGGTCTATGCGATCGCCACCGCCGCCATTCTCGCCATGCCGCAATTTGCCTTGCTGATCCCGGCGCTGATTGCCTTCGGCATGGCCAACGCGGCCTTCGACGTGGGCATGAACGCGCAGGCCGCCACGGTGGAGGCCAGCCGCGCGCGGCCCGTCATGTCGGCGCTGCACGGCATGTTCAGCCTGGGCGGTATGGCAGGCGCGGCCGTTGGCGGCGTACTGCTGAGCCTGGGCGTGCCGCCGCTGGCGCACGTCATCGGCATGGCGGCGCTGACGGCGGCGGTTACCGCCGGCGTGGCACCGTGGCTGCTGGACGACCATCCGGTACCGTCGCCCTCCGCGCACCACCGCGCGCATGCGGTGCGCGCGCTCTGGCTGCTGGGCCTGATGGCCTTCCTGGGGCTGGTTGGCGAAGGGGCGATGTACGACTGGTCCAGCGTCTTTATGCGTGAAGTGGCACAGGCGCCCGACGCCTGGACCAGCGCCGGCTATGCCGCCTTTTCCGGCGGCATGGCTTGCGGCCGCTTTGGCGGCGACCGCCTGCGCGCGCGCTGGTCGGACGCGCGCACGCTCGCAGGCAGTGCCTGGGTGGCGTTCGTGGGCATCATGCTGGCGCTGCTGTGGCCCGTGCCGGTGGCGACCCTGACCGGCTTTGCGCTGATGGGCCTGGGCGCGGCCAACATGGTGCCGATCTTCTTCGTGGCCGCGTCGCGGCTGCCGGGCGTGGCGCCGGCCGAGGCGATCGCGCGCGTGGCACGCTTTGCGTATATCGGCTTGCTGCTGGGGCCGGTGATGATCGGCGGCGTGGCCCACGCGAGCAGCCTGCAATATGGGCTGGGCGTGGTCGCCCTCACCATGGGCTGGATCGCCCTGGCGGGCGCCCGGCTGGCGCGCCCTTACCTGTCCGCCCGCAAAGGGTAGCAGCGCCCTGCGGGCTCAGGCCGTCGCGCTGGTCAAAGCGCTCTGTTCCGTGCCCACGCCCTCGAACATGAAGGTATCCATCGCCAGCACGCCGTAGGTCACATCGTCGGCCACCCGTGCTACACCCGCCGGCAGCGTCTTCTGCGCCGGCAAGCCGTCATGCGGCCCCAGCGCCGCGCCCAGCGCTACGAAGAACGGCAGCAAGTGCTCGTCGGTGGGATGCGCGCGGCGGGCGTACGGCGCCTGCGCGCGATAGTCGGCAATGCGCGTGGTGTCGCCGCTGGCGAGCGCCTCGTCCAGTGCCTCGATCATCCAGCCGCGGAAAGACTCCACATAGGGCTCGACGGGCGAGCCGTGCTGCTCGCGCCGGCCCCCGATGCCGAAGACTTCCTGCAGGTTGTGGGTAAAGCTGCCCGAGCCCAGCACCAGCACACCTTCGTCGCGCAGGGGCGCAAGCGCACGCCCGATCCCGATCTGGGCCGCCGGCGGGAGATACGGATTCAATGCCAGTTGCACCACGGGGACGTCGGCGTCCGGGAAGAAGTGCCGCATCGGCATCCACGCGCCATGGTCCAGCGGCCGCTCGTCGTCCTGCAGCACCACCGCCGCGCCGGGAACGTGCGCGGCCTCCACCAGCGCCTTGACGCGGTCGGCCAGCGCCGGGGAGCCAGGTGCGTCGTAGCGCAGTTCATAGAGCGCGCGCGGGAAGCCGCCGAAATCGTGCCAGGCCTCCTGCCGCTGCCGGGTGCCGACCACCAGCGTGCTGTAGATCCAGTGCGCCGAGACGATCAGCACCGCGCGCGGCTTGCGCTGGCGCAGCACTTCGCCGAGGGCGTCGAACGCGGCGCCGCTGCGGCCCGGCTCGAGCGCGAGCATGGGGGAACCGTGTGAGATGTAGATGGCGGGGAGCATGATGTCGGCTCTCAATTCCTTTGGATAACGGTATTGAGTGTGACAAAACTTGCCGCCGCTGGCGGTAGGCGTTTGCGGATACCTCCATCAAAAAACTTGAAGCGAATTCGCTGCACCGCACCCGCCCGCCGCATTGCACCGCAACCCTGCCGCCGCCGGGTGTGGGGTGGCCCACACAACGCTTTAAAGATTCAGACACACTGTTGGCAATCGGCTTATGATTCCAACACGAGGTGCTGTCCCGCTGCGCGATGCGAGTCGTTATCCGCGCGAGCCGGGGCCAAACCCCGCAACAAATGGATACGACGCGCCACGAAGCGCGTCAGGCTGGAGAACACCGTGGTCAAGCGCACAGCCCACAGGCCCTGGCTGCCCCATGCAAACTGGTGGCAGCCAGGCGTGTATGCAAGTGGACCGGCTGTGCTCCTCTGGATCGCAGCCCGCCTGCCCGCCCCCTGGCTGGCCGACCTGTTCAATGCACCAGGCGCGGCCGTGCTGCTCAACCATTGCGGCGATACGGTTTTCGTGGCTGGCTGGATAGCCAGTGCGCTGTGGCTCTGGCTCACGCGAAACCGTCCGGAACCAGACGCCGCGCAACARCAACCCAATGTGGACAGGCCAGCCAAAGCCGGCAGGCCACCGCGGCGGCACGTCGGCTAGCGCCCCCTTCCCGCCGCCACGCGACGCTGGCCTTTGACGCGGTCCGCGCTTCGGTACCTTAGTTCTCCACGGCCCGTTCCACCACTGCCGCGTCCGGCGCCCATGCCGCCGGCACGTCGCCCGCGCGCAGCCCGGGCGCCCAGGCAATCGTCTCGTAGTCGGCCAGGCCTTCCCGATGGAAGGGGTCTTCGGCCAGCCAGCCCGCCACCTCCTCGCGGCTTGTCCCGCGTGCCAGGATGGCGCCGCCCACGCGCGGCTCCTGCCGGCCCGAGAGCAGGAAATGGCCGGCAGCATAGTGGCGGTGAAGGAAGTCGCGGTGTGCCGCCAGGTGCCGGTCGAGTTCTTCCAGGGGCGCGCGGTAGCGCAACAAGATCAGGTACAGCATGGAACGCTCCAAAGGTTGTCCAATCCCGGCCGGGCTTGGCGATGGCAATGCGGCGCCGTTCATGGCAGCAGCAACAGGGAGCCGGAAGTCTCGCCGGCTTCGAGCCGGCGATGCGCCTCGGCGGCCTCGGCCAGTGGCAGGCGCGCGCCGATCTCCACTTTCAGGCCGGCCTCCAGCCTTGCGAGCGTGGCCTGGGCGCCTTCGCGGTAGCGCGCGAGATCGGCCATGAAGCGGAACACGCCCGGCCGGGACAGCGCAATCGACCTGGCCGGCCCCAGCGCTGCCAGGTCGAGCGGCCCGCTGTCGCCGCCCACCTGACCGATGCTGGCCACCATGCCATATGGCCTTACCGCTGCCAGGGTGCGCGCCAGTGTGTCGGCGCCGATGCCATCGATGGCGAAGTCCACCCCGTCGCCGCCACCGAATTCGCGCGCGGCAGCAACGAAATCCGCCTCACGATAACGCACCGCGCGCTCCAGGCCGTGCGCCAGCGCCAGCGCCGCCTTGGCCTCGCTGCCAACGGTGCCGATCACGCGCGCGCCCAGCGCACGCGCCCACTGCACCAGCACCAGGCCCAGACCACCCGCCGCCGCGTGCACCAGCACGCTGTCGCCAGCGCGCAGCGGGCGCACCCGGCCATAGAGCATGTGCGCCGTCATACCGCGCAGCAGGGCGCCCGCGGCGGCCTCGTCCGGCACGCTCTCGGGCAGCGCCACGGCGCGCTCGGCCGGCAAGTTGCGCACGCGGGCATAGGCGCCCGCCGGAGGGCCGGCATAGGCCACTCGCTGCCCTTCCGACAGGCCGCTGACGCCAGGCCCCACCGACTCCACGATGCCCGCGCCCTCCACGCCCAGCGTGGCAGGGAGAGCCGGCAAGGGATAGAGGCCGGTGCGATGGTAGACATCGACGAAGTTCACCCCGATGGCGGTGTGGATCAGCCGGATTTCGCCCGGGCCGGGCGCAGGGACGGGTACGGTTTCCAGGCGCAATGCTTCGCGCCCACCGGGGGCATGCAGGCGCACTTGAAGTGAAGGGATGGCAGTCATGGCGGACTCCGCGAGATGGCGTATCGAATCGTTGAACGTGCAGGTAGCGTCGAAAAGTCGACTCGCATCACGATAGCCCGGTGCAAAATAGATCGGAACTCCCAAATCGTTCGCGTTTATTGTGCAAATTTCGACAGAACAAGGTGGCCTTCCCCTGGACTGGGACGACGTGCGGTACTTCCTCGCACTGGCCCGCCAGCGCAGCCTGTCCGGCGCGGCCAGAGTGCTTCACGTGGAACACTCCACGGTAGCGCGACGCGTGCAGGGCCTTGAAACCAGGCTGGGCGTGCGGTTGTTCGACCGGCTGCCGCGCAGCTGGCCGCTGACCGCCGAAGGCGAGGCCTTGCTCGCCCACGCGAGCCGGATGGAGGAAGAGGCGCTTGCCTTTGGCCGGGCCGCGCTGGGCGCCAGCACGCTGGAGGGCACTGTCAGGCTATCGGTACCCCCCGTTTTCGGGAGCCATTTCCTGGTCCCCCGCCTGGCCGCGCTGCGCCCGCAGTGGCAAGGGATCGTGCTCGACCTGACGGGCGAAGCGCGCGCCGCCGATCTCCATCGCGGCGAGGCTGACCTGGCCGTGCGGCTGTCGCGGCCCCAGCAGCCGGGGCTGGCGGCGCGCAAGCTGGGCGAAATGGGCTACGGCCTTTATGGCGGCCACGGCTGGGTCGGGCTGCCCCAGGATGCCTGGGTCTTCCTCGGCTACGGCGAATCCTTGCGCGAGGTACCGCAGCAGCGCTGGCTGGAGCGCCTGGCCGGCGAGCGGCCCTTCGTGATGCACGCCAACGATCTCGCCACCCTGCACCAAGGCTGCCGCGCAGGGCTGGGCCTGGCCGTACTGCCGCATTTCCTGGCGCGCGACGACCCTGCCCTGTTCGGCATGATGCCGCCGGATGCGGCCCTGCGGCGTGATATCTGGCTGGCGGTACACCCTGACGTGCGACGCTCGCCGCGCGTGCGGGCCGTGGCCGAGGCGCTGGCCAAGGCGGTACAGGAAGCGTCCGGCAGCCTGATCTGACCGCTTCCCGGAACAAGGCGGTGCATCCGCCGCCACCCGCAGGGGCGCGGCACAGGCTGGACACAAAGAGCACCGGCGCGCTGGTTAATTAAAGAATCGCTTACTATTCTGCCTTTCAGGGCACACGCGCCGTCCCGGGCCAAGCCCTCCGCCGATTTCTCATTGCATCAAACGGATCATGCAAGCCACCGCCGCAACACCTCAAGTTCACGAAATATCCAGATCCCAGCGACGAAAGGCGATTCTTGCCGCCACCATCGGCAATGGCCTCGAATGGTTCGACTTCACCGTCTACAGCTTTTTCGCGCTGATCATTGCCAAGTTGTTCTTCCCCACCGGCAATGACCTCACTTCCTTCTTGCTGACCGTCGCCACCTTCGGCGTGGGCTTCTTCATGCGCCCGGTCGGCGCCATCGTGCTAGGCGTCTATGCCGACCGCGTGGGCCGCAAGGCGGCACTGACCCTGACCATCCTGATGATGGCGTTCGGTACGGCCATCATCGGCCTGGCGCCCACCTATTCGTCGATCGGCCTGTGGGCGCCCGCGCTGATCGTGCTGGCCCGCCTGATCCAGGGCTTCTCGGCCGGCGGCGAGGTTGGCGGCGCCACCGCCTTCCTGATCGAGCACGCGCCCGACGAGGAGCGCGGCGTCTACGCCAGCTGGCAGCAGGCCAGCCAGGGCATTTCCTTCATGCTGGGCGCGGCCATGGGCGCGCTGGTGATCAATGGCCTGGAGCCGGAGCAGATCGATGCCTGGGGCTGGCGCATCCCGTTCCTGTTCGGCCTGCTGATCGGCCCGGTCGGCATGTATATCCGCTCGCACCTGGAAGAGCCGCCCGCCTTCGAGGCGCGCCGCGCGGAGCGCAAGGCCAGCAACATCAAGTTCTCCCCGCTGACGCAGGTGCTGCGCGACCATCCGCGCGAAGTGCTGGCCGGCCTGGGCGTGACCATCCTGTGGACGGTGTGCACCTATGTGCTGGTGTTCTACATGCCGTCCTACGCCAAGCAGCAGCTCGGCCTTCCGCTGGGCGCGACCTTCCAGTCGACCGCCCTGTGCGGCGCCATCATCCTGGTGCTGTGCCCGCTGATGGGCATGCTGTCCGACCGCCTGGGCCGCAAGCGCATGCTGGGTACCGTGGCACTGGTCATCGGCGTGCTGGCCTATCCGCTGTTCCACTGGCTCAACGTCTCGCCGACCACCCAGACCCTGCTGATGGTCCAGGTGATCCTCGGCATCCTGCTGGCGGCCTTCACCGGCCCGGCGCCGGCGGTGCTGGCAGAGCAGTTCCCGACCGAGGTCCGCTCGACCGGCCTGTCGCTCGCCTACAACTTCGCCGTGACCATCTTCGGCGGCTTTGCCCCGCTGATCGTGACCTGGCTGATCGCATCGACCGGCAGCAAGCTGGCGCCCGCGTACTACGTGATCGCCGCTGCCGTGGTGAGCTTTGTCGCGCTGCTGTTCATGCACGACCGTACCGGCAAGCCCTTGCAGTAACCGGTCCCGCCGGCGGATTTGCTCCGGCCGGCGACGACGAAATGAAGAAGGCCAACCACCCGGTTGGCCTTTTTCTTTGTGCGTGCACGGGCGTTCAGGACGCCGGCGGATCTCGCTCCGGCGGCGGCGCGGCCGGCTCGCCCAGCGTTCGCAACAAGCGCCAGGCCATTGCGCCCAATACGCCCACGGCCAGCAGTAGCGCGCCCCACAAGACAAGGCGCCGGTTGCGCTGGGCGTCGGCGGGCGCCGCGGCGGACCGCGGCGACGCGTTCATGCCGGCAATCCGCGCCTTGGCGATGACCGGTGCCGGACCGGCCAGCAACTCGGCACGCGCGACCGGCCCGGGTTCCCGCGGCTGCGCCGCGGGTTCGCCCACCGCCAGCGAAAACGGCGCCGCGCCACGCGCGACAAACGTCACCACGGCGGGACGCCATCCCAGCGCCAGCAGCGGCATGCCGCTGCCAAGGCCGCCGGCGCGCGCATCCACGCTCAGGCGCCACAGACGATCGGCATTGCGCTCGATCGCCAGCGGCGCGCTCTCCTGCTCCCCACCGCCCGCACCGGCGAGCCGGTAGAGCTGCCCGCTGCTCACCATGCGCCAGGCCGACTCCGGGTCAGGGCGCGACCACAGCGTCGCCCGCACCACCGTATTGGGCTGCGGCAGGCGAATGCGCACCCGCTCGGCGGGGAAGCGCCCGCCGGTGTCGAACACGTAGTCGCCGCCAGCCTGGGCCTGCGTGGCGGCGATGTCCTCGCGCCATTGCAGCGCCAGCGGCGGCGGCGTGCCCGCCGCCACGATCTCCACCTGCACGCGCGCCGGCGCCGGCGGCACGCCCTGCCACTGCAAGCGCAGGTAGCGCGCCCGCAAGCGCCCCAGCGCGACCCGGTCCTGGCTGAGCACGCTGCCCGCGCGGCTGACCCGCAGCAATTGCGCGCTGCCCACGGCGTGCCAGTGCTGCAGGTCGTCGCTGCTGGCGACGTCCACCGCGCCCTGGTATTCGCCGTCCGGCAGCCCGATCACCACCGCGGCGGCATCCTCGCGCAGCTTGCTCAGGTCCAGCAGCCATGCCCCTGCGCTGGCGGCGGCCGGTTGCGGACTGGCCGCCCGCAGCGCGCCGTCGGTGCCGATCACCACGCCCATGGGCGCGGCCTGGCGCTGCGCCAGCGCCGGCAGCGCGAACCAGGGCACGTCACTCAGCGTACGCGCCTCGGCCGCCGGCTCGGGCGGCAAGTCCAGCGCATAAGGCAGCAATTCGCCGGCGCCGTTGCGCACCCGCAGGTCGGCCAGCCCCGGCCGCGCGCTATGGGCGTAGACATCGGCGTCCAGGGTCACGGCGTAGTAGGCCGCCACGCCCTCGGTGGCCAGCGTGAAGCGCTCGGCCCGGGCCAGTGGTGACAGCAGCAGCGCCCCCAGCAGAAGCGGTAGAGCCGCCAGGTCGCGCGCGCCAGCCTTTGGGAAAACCGGCATCAAATAACCTCCTTGGCCTTCGGCGGCAAGGGCGAGAAGTAACCGATCAGCAACAGCAGCACGCCCACGCCGATAAACGAGATGATCCGCTCGATACCCTTGACGAAGGACAGGTCGAACAGGAACAGCTTGACCACGGTCAGGCCCAGCAGCGCGCCGCCGATAAACCACAGCGCGCGCGTGCCGCGCCGGGTAGCCACCACCATGGCAATCAGCGCCAGCACGGTCCAGAACACCGACAGCGAAGCCTGCACCAGCGTCGAGCCGCCCAGGTCCTGCAGCGTGTACGGCACGCCGGTCCAGTGATGGAGCGTGCGCAGCAGCATCGCGTTGCACCACAGGAACACGGTGGCGGACGCGGCATACTCGAGCGCGCGCGGCCGCGTTGCCAGGCCCAGCGCGGCAAGCCGGTGTTGCCACAGCCCCACCGCCAGCATGGCCAGCAACTGGGCGACGTCGAGCGGGTTGAGCAGCGGCAGGTAGAACAACGGCGCGGCGTCGCCATCGCTGGCCACGCTGGCGAGGCTCCACAGCCACAGCAGCGCCGCCAGCGGCAGCGCGCCCCACAGCAGGTAGGCCCGCGCGAAGCGCGCCACCGGCCAGCGCAGGCGCCAGCCCCAGGCCGAGAGCAGCGCCAGCAGCCCGCCATAGCCATAGGCCCAGGCGCTCCAGCTCCACGCGCCCTCCGGCACGTAGGCGCGCAGCCGCCAGTAGGCTTCGGTGGAAAGCAGCACGCACAGCGTCCAGAACAGCAGCGCATGCATGGGCGCCAGCGCGGCATCGCGTTCATCGCCCTGCTGCCGCCACAGCAACAGCAAGGCCGCGCCAAAGACCAGCAGCCAGGCCAGCGCGCCGATGCCGTGCAGGGGCGACGCCGACCAGATCGCGCAACTGAGCGCGCCCAGGATAGCCAGCACCGGCGTCATGGCCAGCGCAGGCTTGCCGGCCAGCGGCCATGCCAGCACGCGCCGCGCCAGGTGCGCCAGCCACGCGCTCAACACCGCGAACAGCGCCAGCGTGGCGAGCAGCGCGCGCACGGCCCAGTCGAGCACGTCGTACCAGTGATGGATCTCGACCACGCCGCCACCCAGCCACCACAACAGGCCCCACGCCGCGGCGGCAAGGCCCAGCGGCACGGATGGCGCGAACCAGGCGCGCGCCTCTCGCCCGTGCAGGCGCCAGCCGCTGAAAACACCGGACACCGCCAGCACCAGCGTGCCCACGTAGCGGCCGTTCAGCACTGGCCACGCCAGTGGCGTGGACGCGAACAGGCTGCCCGCCGCGAAAGCCACGCCGGCCGCCAGTTGCAGCAGCAGCCCCGACGCCAGCGCCAGGCGGCGCTGCTGGCGCACGCCCACCCACACCACGGCGGCGCCCTCCACCGCCCACACGGCACTGGTGGTGCGCCCGTCGAAGGCCAGCGGCACGGCCAGCGTGGCAAAGATCGCGCCCAGTGCCAGCATGGCTTCGAACAACATGCCCAGGCGATCGCGGCGCGCCGACAACCACGCGGCCAGGCCGAGATAAAACGCTGCGAGCGCGACCGCGCTCCATGCCATGGCAAAAGGAATATGACGCACCAGCGCGGCTTGCAGGCCCATCGCCAGCAGCGGCGTGCCGAACACCAGCGTGCCGTCGACGTAGTCCTTGAGGCTGACCTGCCGGCGCAACGCGTAGAGCAGCGCGATGCCCGTGTACATCAGGAAAAACAGGAGCAGGAACGGCTCGGTGGTAGCCAGCAGTTCAGGCCGGTAGTTGAGCGCGCCCCACGCCGTGCCGATGCCGAAGGTAAACGCAAAGCCCAGCAGGTTGAGCGGGCGCCAGGCCCGGAACCAGGCAATGGCAAAGATGCCGGCATTGAGCAGCGCGTAGTAGCTGAACAGCATCACATGGCTGCCACCGCCAGTGGAAATCAGTACCGGAGCGAGGAAGCCACCCGCGCTGCCGGTGAATGCCAGCACCGGAGCGTTCTGCAGCACCGCCAGGCCGCCGGCGAGCGCGCAGATGGCCACCATCAGCGGGAAGGCCGCCGCGGCCGGCAACAGGCCGTAGAGCTTGGTGGCGGCGAACACGGTCAGATACAGCACGCCCACGCCGCCGCCCTGCAACACCAGGGCATAGGCAGCGCGCCGCTCGCGCAGCCGCCAGCCCGCCGCCAGCAGCGCGACCGCGCCGGCAGCCACGCCCGCCAGCCGGAATTCGACCGGCAGCATGGCATTGTCGGAGGCAAACTTGAGCAGGAAGGCCACGCCGAAGAAGAGGATCAGGATGCCGACCCGTACCACGCTGTTGCCGCCCAGCAGCCAGCCGCGCGCGGCGGACACCGCGCGTTCGATGAAATCGGGCTCCTGCGGGGCGAATGCGGACGAGAGCGAGGGTTCCACGTGTGGCGCGGGCAGGTCCGCGGCGGCGACGGAGATCGGTGCGGATGCCGTGGGAGCACGAACCGGGGCCGGCACAGAAGGGAAAGTTGGCGGAAGGCTGGCCGCCGGAGCGAACGACGGCTCGGGCATCGCCGTTGCGGCCGCCACCGGGCCTTCCGCCGATGCCGGTTCGAATGCCGGGAATCCGTGCGCCGCTGGCGTACCTTCCACTGCGTCAGCCTGCTGGGGCATCGCCGAGGTCTCGCCGCGCAACTGCGCCATCTCGCGCTTGAGCGTGGCCAGTTCCTGCTCGAGGCGCGCCACGCGAGCCGCGAGCGAAGGCGCCTCCGGCGCGCCCTGTGCCTCCCCATCGGGCCGTGGCCGCGCAGGCCGGTCGCTGACCATCCAGCCAAAGCCGAAGCCCAGTATCGCGCCCGTCAGGGCACCGCCAAACCCGGCCGCCGCGGCGCCGAGCAGCAAGCCAATCACCGCGAATATCCAACGCATCAGATGAGATTTCGCCTAGGAAGGTTGGGGAGATCGGCGGCCAGTGGCACCGATACAGCGTTTGCCGGCACGGGGAACCGCCTGAATCATGCGCGCCCAGTGTAGCGCGAGGGCGACATCGTCAGGCGATGCCAGCCATGCCGGCCGGCCCCGCGGTCATTCTTCGTCGCTATGGATGTTGATCACGTGCCGCGGCTCGAACCACAGCGGCATGCCGGGTTCCATCTCCTCCGTGCAGTAGGGCTGGTTGTCGAGTTCCCCGCTGTAGAGATCCCCCTCGCGCCCGGTGACAACCACCCACATGCGCTCCACGTGCTGCTCGTCGCGGTCCTGCTCGTCGGTGGTAACGATGCGAAAGATCAGCTTCACCAGCTGGCCGGGCTGCAGCGCCTGCCGGTCTTCCAGCGGCGGCACCCAGAATGTCTCCGGGTGCGCCTCGCCGATGACTTCACCGTCGTCGAGCTGCCAGCCGTCTTCTTCGATGGTCGCCAGTCGTTTGTCCATGTCAGTCCTCAAGAAAATCGTTCTTCACGGCCGGCATCGTAGCAAACGCATCGTGCGTCCGTGCGGGCAGGACATGCCGCGCGAGTCGCTTTAAGATGGCGGATCGAAGGAGAACGCACCCATGGCAGCAGACAACAGCGTGGCAAGAAAGGCAGCGAAAAAGGTGGCCGGGAAAGCCGTACAGGCGGAGCGCGTGCGCTGCGGCTGGTGCGGCACCCTTGAGGACTATTGCCACTACCACGACAGCGAGTGGGGCTTTCCGGTCGACGACGACCGCCGCCTGTTCGAGAAGCTATGCCTGGAAGGCTTCCAGGCGGGGCTGAGCTGGCTGACCATCCTGCGCAAGCGCGAGGCATTCCGCCGCGCCTTCGCCAACTTCGAGATCGACAAGGTGGCGCGTTTCGGCGAGCGCGATATCCAGCGGCTGTTGGGCGACGCCGGCATCGTGCGGCACCGGGGCAAGATCGAGGCGGCCATCAACAACGCGCAACGCGCCCGCGAACTGCTGGAGACGGAGCCGTCGCTGGCCGCCTACTTCTGGCGCTTCGAGCCGGATCCCGCCAGCCGGCCAGCGCTGCTGACGCCGGAAGTGCTGCGCACCATGGCTATCTCGCCCGAATCGACGGCACTGTCCAAGGACCTTAAGAAGCGCGGGTGGCGCTTTGTCGGTCCCACCACGATGTATGCGTTGATGCAGGCCATGGGCCTGGTTAACGACCATATGGAAGGCTGCTCGACTCGCGAGGAAGCTCTGCTGGCGAGAAAGACATTCAAGGTGCCGCGCTGAGGAGACGGGTTAACGTTGGCGGTGCGATATGCGGAAGGTATACGCTGCGACGCAGCGAATCAAAGGCGGACCGCGTATACGTATCCCGCAACGGTTGCCTTCTGTCTTTCTATATTGTTTACGTATACCAATATAGTAGTAGTAGGTAAACGACCCGA
This sequence comes from Cupriavidus sp. 05N39, assembly GCF_056397325.1. Taxonomy (NCBI): domain Bacteria; kingdom Pseudomonadati; phylum Pseudomonadota; class Betaproteobacteria; order Burkholderiales; family Burkholderiaceae; genus Cupriavidus; species Cupriavidus sp. 05N39. Next base: position 138,272 of record NZ_JBFTNE010000002.1, on the reverse strand, counting down.
TTTTCCGTGGATAAGCTTGTTTTCCCCTTTCTGTTCAAGGACTTGCGAACAAGATAAGTGCCAGGTATTAGCCTGAGTTCACGGGATATCTCGGTGACGTATACGTGGCGCGCAAAAACCGCCTCAAAGTTGTACGTATACGCCCCACAACCCGCCCCCAGCCGGGGCACAGCTTTCCTGCCTGCTTATCCCCAGGGTTTCGCGCAGTTATCCACAGGCCGGGGGATTCGCCCACGCCTTGCGCAGCACATGTTGCGCAAGGCCCCACGTTGGCAGGCGCACCTGTCTGCATTCACCCAACACCCTGAGCGAGAACGTGGCGGTGTATACGCTATTTCCGCCATTCAGGGGATGGCACGGTCCATGCGGTTAACAGCTTCGAGCGCGGCGCCGAAGCTCGTCTTCCCACCCGGAGCATCCGCTCCTTCGGAGAACCGTCATGAAGATCCATTGCTATGAACCACGAGAGAGCCGGACCAACTCGCCGGTGCGGGGCGCCGTGCGCAAGCTGCGGCAAGCCGTCTTGCTGATTCGCGTGCTCGCGCTATGTGTCAACTGCGTGGCATACGCGCAGCCCGCCGCGCCGGTCAAGTCAGTGGTCACGCCCGAGCAAACGTTTATGCCAGGCTACCTTGAAGCCGTCTCCACCGGCTATGACAACGGCCAGGCACTGCACGAATCCGAAGGTATCGCGACCTTGCGTGTACCGAGTACCGTTGCCAGCCAACTCCGGGCCTCTCCGGCGCCATCCGCGCCGGCACCTGTAGCTGCGGGACCATCGGTGATCCCGGTCTCGCAGAAGACCAGAAGGCCGCAGGGGCAGTGAGGGGAGTGCGTGGGCCCCCTCGGGGCCACCGGCAGCATCCTGGCTCCGAACCTGGCGCACTTGGTGCGGCCGCATTGCTCCGGGCCGTAGAGATCCGTTCGAGGATTTCAGGTTGCCGGCGCTTCAGAAGCGCCCGCTCGAACGGCACGCGATGCGCACGATATCTTCCAAACGCTGGGGCGTCTGCGTTGCCTGGTTTGTTGTCGGCAGAGCGCGCAGGGTAGTGTTAGCAACAGGCTGATGGTCTGCCGAACGTCTTGCCTTCTGCCCTTGCCCGACGCAAGCCCGCCTGTGTCCGCTCAATGACAAGGTCACGCTCGAATTCGGCCACGGCGTTGATCACGCCCATCGTCATCTTCCCTGCAGGACTGGTCAGGTCCACACCCCCGAGCGCCAAGCAATGGACGCGAACGCCAGCAGCATCCAACCGTTCCACTGTCGCCCGCACGGTCAGATTGCCTGAGATTCAAGTGTGACCGCAGCGATATCCGCATGTGGGTTCCATCAGGGCGCACTGATCACGATCCCGTCGTTGCATGATCGAACACTGGCACGCCTATGAGGCCGCGTGCGGTGCGATGGGGGAGCAGCTGTCGCGCAACACCCCAGCACCACGCTATAGGGCGATTGTCGACAATCGGAATGTGGCTGCCTGAGCCCAAGGACCGGCGATCCAACGGTAAAATCCGGCGAGCATTCCTTTGACACGATCCGGAGATTGCCGATGGTTCGCCTGCTGATGCTAATCCTTGGCGTGGATTACTTGCGTACGCGATGGCGCGCACTGGCCTGGGCCGGTGGCATCAGCCTGATCACCGGGGTGGTGCTGTTTATCGACGCACTCGATGACCGTCTCGATTTCCCGATCGAACCGTTTGCATGGCTGCTGCTGCTCGAAGGGCTAGCCACGATGGCGGTGGCGTGGACCGGAATGGGCGGTCAGCGCACGCTGCGCTATGTCAAGGGCATGGCGTTCAGCGTGGCGGCGATCCTGGTGCTGGCCGGCCATCACCATGGCCACATGATTCTGTCGCTGCTGTTCGGTCTGCTGTTTCTGGCCGACGGGCTGCTGCAGGTGGCATCGGCACGCGTGGTGCGCTTTCGTACGTGGCGGCTGGCGATGGCCGGCGGTATCGTCGAGATTGCGGTGGCAATCTTCTTTATCCAGCCCTACCCTACGCACTACGCGGGCACCGTGCCTTACTGCGTGGGCCTTGGGCTGATCTTCGGTGGCTGGAACATGCTGCTGCTCGCATCGCGCGTGCGCAGGCTGGCCGGAAATCCGGGACTGCGTGACACACCGGAAGCCGGCCCGGCCGATGATGCGGACCAGCGACTCACGACATGGAGCGGCCCGCCCGCCGCCGACGAACACGCGCTGACCGTGCACGTGTGGACGCCGGTCGGATCCGCAAAGACCGAAGCGCGCCGCCAGCCGATCATCGACCGCTATATCGCCGCGGTGGACCGCAATGGCGTGATTTCCACCGGCCACGCGGCGCTGGAATCGCCAGAAGGCATCTACATCAGCCTGTATCCGGCGGTCGAGATCGACCGCGCGCCCGACGATTTCACCCGACTGCTGCGCGCCACGCGCGAGAACGACGTACCCGGCACGTTCCAACCCGACTACCCCACCGAATCGAAAGCGTGGTGCCCGTCGACGGTGCAGGTGCGCATCCGCAACTACGACGCGCAGCGCCTGCGCGCATTCTGGGATGCCTATCAGCATGACACCACGTACAACCTGACCCACCGCAACTGTTCAAGTACTGTGGCACGGGCGCTCGATGCCGCGCTGGAAGGCGCCGGCGCGCGCGTATGGGCGCGGCTGGACGGGTGGTGGCCGTTGTTCCGCCTGGTACTGACTCCTGAACTGTGGGTGGCGGCGCACCTACGCAAGCGCGCCGCAACGATGGCGTGGACGCCGGGCCTGACCCTCGACTACGCACGCGCCATGAGCATGCTGGCCGATCCACGTCCCTTCGCCTGGGCCACGTTCATCGGGGCGCTGAAGCGGCGCGGTTCCGCCAGCCTGGCGGACGATCGGGACACCTAGCCGGTGCGTGGAGACTAGCCGAACAGAAATCTGAGGAAACCAGAAAGAAAAAAGGGCTTGGCGCATTGCCAAGCCCTTGATTTCATGAGTATTCGTATGGTGGACCGAAGGAGGATCGAACTCCCGACCTCTGCATTGCGAACGCAGCGCTCTCCCAGCTGAGCTATCGGCCCGTGACGGCTGATTGTAGCCCAGTTTTCGCCAGCATATCAATCACGCCGCCATGCCTGCGTTACCGGTCATTCCGCGCACGGTCGGCACGTTCAGCGGGCGTGCCGTGACCTCGCCGGAGGTGCGCAGCCACTGCGCCATCAGGTCCCAGATCGGGGGGCTGCCGCTCTGGCGGGCGTCTTCCGACACGGGCGCCCAACCGGCTACCTTGTAGGTCTTGCCGGCGTCGATGGGCCGGCCCTTGAGCCGCATGTCGGTGATGCGCCGGCCCATCGCGGCGGTGGGGTCAATCGCGTATTGCAGCCCGCCCACGCGCACCATGTCGCCACCCTGCTGGTAGTAGGGGTCCGGGTTGAACAGGTTGTCCGCCACGTCTTCGAGGATGGTCTTGATGGTCTCCCCGCTCATCGTCGTGACGGTGGTGTGCGGGTACGTGATGGCGGTCTGGTCCATCAGGTGTTCCATGGTGATGGCCTGGCCCGGCAACAGCGTGGTTCCCCAGCGGAACCCGGGTGAGAACGCGATCTCGGCGCCCTGCACGTCCATCAGGCCGTCGAGGATCAGCTGGTCGAAGGTGCCGTTGAAATTGCCGCGGCGGTACAGCAGGCCGCTGTTGCGGGCGAGCACTTCGCCGAGCTGCTTTTCGTACGGCGCGCGTACCTTGGCGATCAGCGCGTCCATGGCCGGATCGGCGGCGAGGTAGTTGGCGAAGACGGGTAACAGGCGGTAGCGGAAGCCGCCGATCTTGCCGCCCTTGACGTCGAAGTCGAGCACGCCCAGAAACTTGCCGTTGGAGCCGGCGTTGGTGACGAGCGTGGTGCCACCGGCGTTCTTGACCGCCACCGGCGCGGGCATGCCGTCGTGGGTGTGGCCGCCGAGGATGGCGTCGAGGCCGCGCACGCGCGAGGCAAGCTTGAGGTCCACGTCCATGCCGTTGTGCGACAGCAGCACGACGACCTGCGCGCCCTTGCCGCGCGCCTGGTCGATGACTTGCTGCAGGTTTTCTTCCTGGATGCCGAAGGTCCAGTCGGGCGTGAAGTAGCGCGGGTTGGCAATCGGCGTGTAGGGAAAGGCCTGGCCGATGATGGCGACCGGCACGCCGTTCATCTCGCGGATCACGTAGGGGTCGAAGACGGGATCGCCGAAGTCGTTGGTCTTGATGTTCTGCGCGAGGAAGGCGACCTTGCCCTTGAAGTCTCGCTCGACGATCTCGGTGACGCGTTCTGCGCCGAGCGTCATCTCCCAGTGCGGGGTCATCACGTCCACGCCGAGGGCGAGCGCGGCGTCGACCATGTCCTGCCCGCGCGTCCACAGCGCGGTGGCCGAGCCCTGCCAGGTATCGCCGCCGTCGAGCAGCAGCGCGCCGGGCCGGCCGGCCTTGAGTTGCTTGATGAGCGTGGCGAGGTGGGCGAAGCCGCCCACCTTGCCGTAGCGGCGCGCGGCTTCAGTGAAATCGAGATAGGTGAAGGCATGCGCCTGCGCGCTGCCGGGCGCGATGCCGTAGTGGCGCAGGAAGGCCTGGCCGACGAGGTGCGGCGGCTTGCCCGCGTAGTCRCCCACGCCGAGGTTGACGTTGGGCTCGCGGAAATACAGCGGCCGCAGCTGCGCATGGCAATCGGTGAAATGCAGCAGGTGCACATTGCCGAAGCGCGGCACGTCATAGAGCTTGCCGGCGGCCTGCGCGGCCTGTGCATCGGTGGCGGGAAAGGTCATGCCGCCGGCGCCGGCAATGGCCAGCACCTGCAGGAACTCGCGTCGGTTCATCGTCTCTTCCAGTGGATTGCATGCGCCGGTATCGGGCAGCGGTGACCCGGCGTCTCGTGGCCGAATGCGGCTACTTCGGCGTTGGCCTGGCGTACTTCGCCAGTGCCGCGACTTCTTCTTCCAGCATCTCGCCGACCTCCTTCTGCACGACCTTGCCATCGGCGTCGATCACGTACAGCTCGGGCAGGCCCTTGCGCTTGCCGAGCGCGGCGCGCAGCGCGGGCGTGTCCATGGTGGCGGGGAAGGTGTAGCCGCGCTTCGCCATGTAGGCGGCGGCTTCCGTCGGATCACGGTCGATGGTTACCGCCAGCACCCCCAGTCCGCCGCGCGCGCCGCCGGTACTGTCGTAGAGCTTCTGCAGGCGCGGGTTCTGCAGCGCGCAGAAGGGGCACCACGATGCCCAGATCTCCAGCACCAGTGGTTTGCCGGCCAGTTGGGCGGCAGTCATGGTGCGGCCGTCGAGCAGTTGCACCGCAGGCAGGCGCACGGTGTCGCCCACCTCCAGTGCCGCGGCCGCACCGCTCCAGGCGAGCACCGCGAGCAGCAGCGTCCGTCGGAAGTTGATGGCCATACCGCCGGTCGCCATCGCGGTGCCTTACTGGTTGACCGGCGAGGCCGGGTCCAGCAGCAACGCCATCACGTCGCGGATCTGCTGCTCGGTGAGGATGCCCTTGTGGCCGAAGCGCGGCATGTTGGAGCAGGCCGCAAAGGCGCTGGAATCCCAGATCTTGCCCCAGGTGTACTTGAGCACCGCTTCCGAATCGCCGCGCAGCTTGCCGTACTGGTACAGCGACGGACCGATATTGCCGAAGGAGATCTCGGCCTTGGTCATCTGGTGGCAGGCGTAGCAGTTCGCGCCGTTGACGCCGCCGACGGCGTCGGAGAACTGCATGCCGCGGCCGTTCTGGGCGGTCTTCTCGCCTTCCTTCCAGTCGCCCAGCCACTGCTTGTCGGCAGGGTACTTGATCTGCTTGAACTCGGCGGCTTCGATTTTCCTGGCCACCGCCGCCGGCACCTTGGAGCGGTCCGGGTAGTCGCTGCACGCCTTCTGCATGGCGTCGCGATCGAGCACGCCTTCGACCGTGGCGGGACCCTTGGACGTGAAGGAGCTTTCGATCAGCGTCTTCATGTCGGCGCCGCTGACGGCGGCGGCCTTGGCAGGCTTCGCGGCCCTGGCCGGCTTGGCGCTGTCCTCCGCGTGAGCCATGCCCACGCAGGCCAGCAGGGCAAACGTGACCGCGGCGAGCTTGCCTTGTGTGTATCTACGCGCTTGTTTCATCTGTGCTCTCCCTTGCTCAGCGCTTCATGGCCGGACCGTCATACGTGCCGCCGTTGGCATTCCTGGCGAGGAACAGGCTCAGCGCCGTGATCACGTCGGAACCATAGGCGGGCTCGGGAAAGCGCTGCTGGCGCAGGCAATCGTAGAGGCGGTGCTGCATCGAACGCACCTCGCCCTGCGAGACGCGGTAGGCCGGCCACGTGGTGTAGGCAGCCTGGGCGCCTTGCCGGGTCAGCAGGTTGGGCAGCTCTTGCAGGCGGATGCGCTGGCCATCGACGGCGTGGCAGGTGGCGCAGGCGAAGTCGTAGGCGCCGCCGCGGTAGAAGAACATCTTCTGGCCCAGGGCATATACGCGCTTCTCTTCGGGATGGGCCAGTTGCACGTTCATCTTCACGCCGCGCGACTCGCCGGTCAGGAAGGCCACCAGGCGCTCGATGTCGGACGGCTTGCCGGTGGAGGCGAAGGGGTTCTTCAGCGCTTCTTCCTGGGTCAGGCCCTGCAGCGTCACGCGGCAATAGGCCAGGCGTTGCTCCAGGTCCATCACGCGGTTGGTGTCCTTGAAGTAGCGCGGCAGTTCGGCGTAAGCGCCCTTGGTCACGCCGGGGCCCTTGCCCAGGTCGCATTGTTCGAGCGAGGCGTTCTTGGGGCCGCCGGGTTTTTTCCAGAGTTCTTCGCCGGCGGCTTCCCACAGCTCGGCGGGATTGCCCTCGGCGAGCATTTGCCGGTATTTGGCGATTTCCTCGGCGGTGCTGCCCTGGGCGTGCACGGCGGCGGCGGCCAGCGCCACAGTGCCGGCCAGCGCCAGCGCGGCGCCCGTGTGGCGGCGTCTGATCGATTTCATGGGGCTTCTCCTCGGGGCCTCGGAAGCCTGCCGCCATGTGGCGCCAGGCCGTGCGGGCCGGTCTTATTGCTTGTCTTCCCGTAGCGCGGCACCCGGTTTGCGCCGGCTCCCGCGCGGATGCTACTTACGGCTTGATATAGGCATAGCCTTCATCAAACTGCAGCCTGGCCACTTCGACCACGCCCGCCTGTACGACCTTGGCTTCCATCAGCAGGCTGGACTCGGGGATCTTGCGCGCCGTCAGCGTGTTGCGGCAGACGCGGAACTCGACGCCGGAACTGGCCAGCGCGCCGACCGCCGCCTCGAACGTATTGCCGCGTGCGTCACGCGCGCCTTCCACGATGAAATCCACGCCATAGCCGAAGGCCACCACCACAATCCTGGTGTCTGGCGCTGCGTTCAGGTGGTTGCGCAGGTTGGCCATGGCGCGCACCGCCTGGTCCGTGCCTTCGGACAACTGGTAGACCACTTTGACGCGCCCGCCCTTGCCGGCGGCCGCCGGTGCCGCTTGCGCCGCCGCCTTGGCCGACAAGCCGATCGCGGCCAGGGCCGCCGTTGCTCGAATGAATGCTCGCCGCATGATTCCTATCCTTCCGGTCGCTCCCCTGCGCGCAACATGCGCCAGCCCGGGTCCGACATTCGACCTGAACCATAGCAGAGGATGCGGCCGCCCGCTCGGCCAGGCCCGTACCTGCTCCGATCAGGAAATGGTGGCTTCGTCGGTCCGCTTGTCGCCGCGGTTGTCGATCCAGGTCACCGTGACCTTGTCGCCCTTGGCGCCGCCCTTGAACTTGAAGTTCAGGAAGGGATCCTTGGACACGGCCGGGCCGAACTGGGCCTGGAATACGTCCTTGCCCTTGCACTGCGCCGTCACGCTCTGGATATGCCAGGCCGGAATGGTCTTGCCGCCCGCATCCTTGCGCTGGCCGGTTTCCATGTCGTGTTTCATCAGGATCTTGACGTCGACCACGCCGCCATTCTCGGCGGCACGTACGCGCATCGGGTCTGCCATGTTCTTTCCTCTTTCAGGTAGTGGTGGGGCGGGAAATCCGCGTGGGGGGATGGGAGCGTGGCCTCAGCCGCCGCAACCGCCCAGCGTCACCTTGATTTCCTTGGACGCCACATACCATTTGCCGCCGGCCTTGACGGCGGCGTACACCATCGAGGTCTGGCCCATCTTGACTCGCGTGGAGACGAAGGGCTCGGTGCCGGCGGGGATGGTGAAATCCGCTGCCAGCGTATTGGGATTCTTTTCCACCAGGATCGCGATCTGCTCGGTGCCAGGAATATTGCTGGTCACCGCGACCGGCACCACGGCGCCGTTTTCGGCGATGTCGGGGGCGGTAAAGACAATGGCGGTGCTTTTCTCGGTGCCGCTGCCGCCGAGCGCCTTGATGACGTCCGCCACGCTCTTGCCATCGAAGGCGGTCTTGTTCCACTCCGCCGCCTGCGCTTTGCTGATCAGGCCGGTGGCGGCCATCAGCGCGAGCACGGAAGTGACCCGCAATACGTCTCGTCGTTTTGAATGCATTGTTTCCTCTTCTCCTGCGTTTTCCGTACCGGCCTGGTTTATTGGCCTGCCGCGCCTTCCGGCACGGCAGCGGGCGGTGCATTGCCGCCCTACAGCGAGGGGCGCCACCGGCGCCCCCTGGGTCCCGAAGCCGTAACCCGGTCCGGGCAGGGCATGCCCTGGGCGCCTTACTTGGCCGGGGCGCCTGCCAGCACCCACTCCACGACCGTCTTCAGGTCGGCATCGCTCAAGCCAGCATTGGCGGGCATCGGCACCGGGCCCCAGACGCCTGCGCCGCCGCTCTTGACCTTCTTGGTCAGCGTTGCCAGGGCGTTCTTGTCGCCCTTGTACTTGGCCGCCACATCCTTGTAGGCGGGGCCGACCAGCTTCTTGTCGACCTGGTGGCAGCCCATGCAGGCGTTCTTGTTGGCGATTTCCTGGGCCTTGGCGGCATCGACTGCAGCGTTGGCCGAGGCGGCGCAAGCCAGCATCAGCGTTGCGATGACAAACTGCTTCATGGATATTGCTCCGAACTTTGAAGAGCCGTGGGGACGGCGATAGGCCACTCGCTGCCCGCCATGCCGGATGGCTGGCCGGCGCGGCGGCGCGCTGGCCGCGCCACGGGGCATGGTGGCGGCCAGTCCGCTATTTTGCCTCAAGAATCCACCCCACCACGGTGCGCAGGTCGGAATCGGGAATCTGCGCCTGGGGCGGCATCGGCATGCTGCCCCAGGCGCCCTGTCCGCCCGCCCTGATCTTGTGAGCCAGCGTGTCCCGCACTTCCTGTCCGTTGTACTTGCGCGCGATCTCGGTAAAGCTCGGGCCAACCAGCTTGCGGTCCGTGGCGTGGCAGGCCATGCACTGGTACTGGCTGGCCAGTTTCGCGCCGGCCTTCTCGTCCGGCGCGGCCGCCGCGGGCGCGCTCGCGGCGGTTCCGATCGCCACGCCGCGCGTGGGTCCCACCGTGCGCTGCTGCGCGGCCAGATCGCCGTGGGCATCGCGCGCGTAGGCCGGCATCGCCGACGCCACCTCCACCGTTCCCGCGCAATCCTTCATGCACGCCGTATTACGCGTATCCGGCTGGCCGCGCCCGGGCCACAAGCCATGTTGCAGGGTCATGCCGTTGCGGTTCGGCATGGTCTGCTGCACCACGGCGATGTTGCGCTCCGACAGCGTGAAATCCGCCGGCACGATATCGCCCAGGTTGAGCAGGTAGGCGGTGACCGCGTAGACCTCGTCGGCGGACAGGCTGCGCGGTGCGTTCCAGGGCATCGCGCGGTGGATGTAGTCCCACAGCGTGCTGACGGTGCTGACTTTCATCAGCGTGGTGCGATACGGCTGGTTGCCGGTCAGCGAAGCCACCCGTCCGCGCTTGATGTCCTCGGTGGTGGTGCCGCCGACGATGGGCGAGAAGACCTCGTTGGATTCACCGAAATCGCCATGGCAGGAGGCGCATTTGCCATCCCAGATTTTCTGTCCCTGCGACACCGTGCCGCTGCCCTTGGGCAGGCCCTGGAAATCGGGACGCACATCGATGTCCCATGCCCCGACCTCGGCCGGCGTCGCGGCGCGGCCCAGCGCGGCGCGCGCGGCTTCCGCCGGCGTCGCGGCGATCGACGCCTGCCCGCCCAGCGCCACGGCGGCGGCAAACAGCGCGGCGCGGGCGGCCTTAATCAACGTGGACATTGGAGACCTCGCCGCTGCCGGCCACCTGCCAGCTCTGGATGGCGTTGTTGTGATAGATCGAGCGCGTGCCGCGCACCGCGCGCAGCTGCGCCATGCGGGGCTGCACATAGCCGGTCTCGTCGATGGCGCGGCTTTGCAGGATGGCGGGGGCGCCGTCCCACGCCCAGTCCAGGTTGAAGCGCGTCAGGCATTTGGACAGCACCGGCGTTTCCAGCCGCGCGGTGCGCCAGTTGCGGCCGCCGTCGACGGAAACATCCACTCGCTTCACCCGCCCGCGCCCGGACCACGCCAGGCCGCTGATGTTGTAGAAGCCGGGGCCCACCATCTGCTGACCGCCCGAAGGCGTGGTGATGACGGATTTGCATTCCTGGATCGAGGTGTACTGGCGCAGCATGCCGTCGGGCATCATGTCGACGTAGTGCACGGTCTCGTCCTTGGTGTTCCACGGCTGGTCGCCCAGCTCCAGCCGGCGCAGCCACTTGACCCACGACACGCCCTGCACGCCGGGTACCACCAGCCGCAGCGGATAGCCGTTCTCGGGACGCAGCATCTCGCCGTTCATGCCCCATGCGACGATGATCTCGTCGGCCAGCGCCATCGGGATGGTGCGCGTCATGCCCGATCCGTCGCCGCCTTCGGCAAGCAGGTAGCGCCCGCGCTTGAAGTCGGCACCGGCATCGTCGAGCAGGACCTTGAGCGGCACGCCGGTGAATTCGCAGCAGGACAGCATGCCGTGGGTGTATTGCACCGTGGGCACCGCCACGTTGCCCCACTCCATGCCGGTGTTGGCGCCGCACTCGATGAAGTGCATGCGCGACACCGCCGGCAGGCGCATCAGATCGTCCATGGTGTAGACGCGCGGCGCTTTCACCAGGCCATTGAACATCAGGCGGTGGCGGGCCGGATCGATGTCCTGCCAGCCCTGGTGATGACGCTCGAAATGCAGCCCGTTGGGCGTGATGATGCCGAAGAAGCCTTGCAGCGGCGCGAAGGAAACAGAAGCGGCGGACACACGGGTCAGCCCCGGCGACTCGCGCCGCACCAGGTTTTTCTCGTAGGCGGAGGGCTGGCCGTAGGGGTGCGCGGCAACCGGCTGGCCCAGCGTGGTGGCCCAGGGTTGCGGCGTGAGGATGGCGTCGTCGCCGGCGCTTTGCGCTGCGCGCGTCCTGCCGCCGGCACCGGCGGCCAGCGCGGCCGCGGCGCCCAGGAAGCTCTTGCGCAGGAAGTCGCGGCGCGGGCTGTCCGGCGTGCCCAGGCCATGTTGCGCGATGTCCTGCTGCAACGATGCGCTGATGAAATGCTCCGGCGCACGCACGATGCGCCCGGGGCGGATCTGTTCCGGCACTGCGGTCTCCTCCGGTCCGCTCGTCCGGCGCGCAAGCGCCGTCGGCCAACCTGTTATCGGCCGGCGCCCGCGGATGCGGGCTGCCGCCGTACAACCTGCGTGCGAACGTGAATGCGGTTGCCCTGCGCCCCGGTACGCGCCTGGCCTCAGCGGCTACGGCGGCGCGGCGCCGGTGCGGCCTGCGGCATGAAGCGGTCGACCATGCCCGCGGGCAAGGCGCTGTCTTCCAGCCGGCTGGCCACCTGCACGCAGACCGTGCGGCACAGCTCAATCACGCTCTCGTCCTCGATGGCGTAGAACACGAGGTTGGCTTCCTTGCGGCGCGACAGCACGCCCGCGCGGTACATCGCGGTGAGATGCCGCGAGACATTGGTCTGCGAAGAGCCCACCGTTTCCACCACGGTGCCAACCGGCTTCTCGCCATCGCACAGGGCGTGCAGGATCTTCAGCCTGGTGGGTTCCGCCAGCAGACTGAAATACCCCGACACTTTCTCGAACACGCGATCCATCTCGTCCATGCCGTCCAATATATTCGTATATGCGTGATTGCGCATATAGTGTTTACCCCTTTGCGCCGCGTTTCCGGATGCGGGGCTGACTGCGATCTCGGAGACATATGCAACGCGCACCGTCACCGGTGCGCGCCGTGGTTGTCCTGCCGGGCGTTCAACCGAGCATGTCGGTCCAGATGGCATCCGCCCATGCCTGCGCATAGGTGCCTTCCAGCGCGTTCGGCGCAGCCGACAAGCCGCCCGCGCCCGGCACCGTGACCATGGTCTTCTGCGCTGCATCATAGCGATGCACGCTGGCGATGTGGATCGCTTCGCGCGCGGACGTGAAGCTGTAGCAAGTGTTGTTGTAAAGCGGCTCGGAGTTCGGCGCCTGGCCGGCGAGCAGCGACACGATGGCCGCCGCCGCCACCTTGCCGTGCTGGTTGGCCATATGGCCCGACTTGGGCATCAGCGGCGCGATCTGGATGGCGTCGCCGAGCATGTGAATGTCGGGCACGGCGATCGATTCGAAGGTAAGGAAGTCGACCTCGCACCAGCGGCCGTTGGCGGTAGCCAGCCCGCTTGCCACGGCGATGGCGCCGGCGCGCTGCGGCGGCAGCACATTGAGCACATCGGCGCGCTCGTCGTCCTGCACCTCGAACTTGAGCGTGCGGGTGGCGGGGTCCACGTCGATGGTGTTGTACTGCGGCCGGTACTCGATCATGCCTTTGTAGCGCGTGGCCCAGACCTGCTTGAACAGCGCGCCCTTGGAGGTGACGTCGGGATTGGCGTCGAGGATCAGCACCTTGCTGCGCGGCTTGGCCTGGCTGAAATAGTCCGCGACCAGGCAGGCGCGTTCGTAGGGCCCGGGCGGGCAGCGGTAGGGCGCGAGCGGAATGGTGATGGCGAAGGTGCCGCCATCGGGCATCGCTTCCAGCTGGCGGCGCAAATCCACCGTTTGCGGGCCGGCCTTCCAGGCGTGGAGAATCTGCTCGCCGCCTGGCTGGGCGAGGCCCGGAATCTCGCCAGAGAGCACATCCACGCCGGGCGACAGCACCAGCCGGTCGTAGGGCAGCGTGCCGCCGCCGGCGAGGCGCACCACCCTGCGCGCCGGGTCGATCGCGTTGACATGGTCGCGCACCACGTTCACGCCGTGGCGCTTCGCCAGCGCTTCGTAGGAGAGGGTGATGTCACCGATGCGCTTGCTGCCGGCGAGCACGAGGTTGGACAGCGGGCAGGAGACCAGGCTGGCGTTGGGCTCGACCAGCGTGACCTCAATACCTTGGCCGCTCCATTCGCGCAGGTAACGCGCTGCGGTGGCGCCGCCATAGCCGCCGCCCACCACCACCACCTTTGCCTTGCCGGTAGCGCTGGCCGCTTGCGCGCCGAATGCGCCGAGCGCGGCAGTGCCGGCGAGCGCGCCGAGGAATTCACGTCTTTGCATCTGAGGGTCTCCTTGCCGGGTTGCAAGCCGGCGCGCTTAGCGCACGGCGGCGAACCAGCCCGCGATGGCTTCGATCTGCTGGTCGCTGTAGCCCTTGGCGATCTGCTGCATCACCGTGGCTTCGCGCTTGCCTTGCCTGAAGTCCTGCATCTGCCGGACCAGCTCGGACTTGTCGCGGCCGGCGAGGCCCGGCACCGGGCTCCCCGCGGGCGCGCGGCCCGCGGGGCCGTGGCAGCCGGCGCACGCGGCGGCCCAGTTGCGCGCTTGCAGCGCGGCGGCGTCGGGCGCCTGTGCTTGCGCGCCGCCGGGCAAGGCCAGTAACACCAGCGCCGCCAAGGCGGCAAGTAGGGGGGGCTGGATCATCGTGTTCGCTCCGGGATCGCGCCGCGAGGGCGTGCCTACCCTAACACACCGGGCGCGCGCATGTGATGCGAAAACCTCAGATCGAAGTGCGCCCGGTGATGCCCGGAGAAGGCGGCGAGCGGCGGGGAAGTGGCGCGTGAACCGGCCGCCTGAAACTGCGGCCGCAGCGCGAGGCGCTGTAATGGGTACGCCGCGCGGCAATGCACGCGGCGCACGGCCAGGCTGGCGCGGGAGCCAGGGCTGGCCCGAYGCGCCGGCCGTTCAGGGCAGGTTGCGGCCGGGCGGCAATGCCACCGGCGAGGCTACCGGCGACGCGACCGGGGTGGTCGTGGCGCCAGGGGCCGCCTCTGGCGCGGGCGGCGCGGATTGCACCGGTGCGGGCGTGCCGGAAGTGGTATCCGGCGGCGTGGTCCGCCCGGTGGCGGCAGCGTCGAGCCTGCCGCTCTCGGCTTCGGTCACATAGTCGAAGGCCTTTACCACCTTGGTGACGCCGCTGGCATTGCGGGCCACATCGGTGGCGCGTTCGCCTTCGGGCGGCGTGACGATGCCAAGCATGTAGACCACACCCTTCTCCGTGACGATCTTGATCGAGTTCGAGGGCACGCCTTCGGCGGTGATCAGCATGGTCTTGACCTTGCTGGTGATGTAGGTGTCCTCGCTCTGCGTGGCGAACGAGGGCGACGGCACGATTTCGAGCTCGTCGATCACCTCGCGCGCGTTGGGCAGGCCTCGCACATATTTGTCGATCTGCTGCTTGACAGCGGCGTCCTTGGCCTCGCCGGTCAGCAGCACCTTGCGGTTAAAGACCGACACGCTCACGCGCGCCTGGCCGTTGTAGCGCGAACTCAGCGTGCTATCGGCCTCCAGCTGCAGGCCGCGGTCGATGGTCTGGGTGGTGGTTGGCCGGCGGTCGGTGGCCACGGTCACGCCACTGGCCACGCCGGCGGCGATGACCGGGAAGCAACCGGTGAGCTGCGTGGCCGCAACGGTCAGTGCCGCCACCATCGTCGCGGTGCGGGCCAGGCGTGGCAGGGTCCCGGCCGGCCGGGAGGTGCGGGATTCACGCGAGTTGGGCAGAGTCGTCATGCGGTCCTTGCTTGTAGCGGTGAGGCAAAAATGGGCTGTGGTTGCTTCGGGAGCGAAATTCAGGGGCGAGAAAGCGAGGCGCTATCGGCGGCGGGCTCAGCCCTCGCCCAGCAGCGCCTCGTCGATGCCGTCGCACAGGCAATGCAGGGTCAGCAGGTGCACTTCCTGGATACGCGGGGCGCGCTCGCTGGGCACGCACAAGTTGACGTCGAATTCGTCCAGCAGGCCGGCGAGCTCGCCGCCGCCCATGCCGGTCAGGGCCACCACGCTCATGTCGCGCTGCTTGGCAGCCTGCACCGCGGCGAGCACGTTGGCGGCGTTGCCGGAGGTGGAAATCGCGAGCAGCACGTCGCCGGGCTGGCCGAGGGCTTCCACCTGCTTGGAGAACACCAGGCTGAAATCGTAGTCGTTGCCGATGGCGGTAAGGATCGAACTGTCGGTCGTCAGGGCGATCGCGGCCAGGCCGGGGCGCTCGCGCTCGAAGCGGCCGATCAGGTCGGCGGCGAAATGCTGGGCGTCGGAGGCCGAGCCGCCGTTGCCGCAGACCAGGATCTTGTTGCCGCTGGTGAGCGCGCCCACCAGCCGCTCGATCGCCGCGGCGATGTGGGGCGCCATCAGCGGCGCGGCCTGGCGCTTGGTCTCTGCGCTGTCGAAGAAATGCTGCTGGATGCTATCGATATGCATGGCTCGATCGGCCTTCTTGTTTTCAAACGCTTTTCAAATGCGGCACGCGCCGCAAGATATTGCGCATTATGACGCAGGCGCCCGGGCTCCCCCGCGCTTCATGGCGCCGCGCCGGCATCGAAGGCGTCGCGAATCCATTCGAGCCGCCCCGGCTCCAGCGCCACCACATCGAGCCGGCAGCGCGGCGCGGCGCCTGGTTCCGCCTGCGCGGCGAGGTAATGCTCCGCGGCCAGCAGGATGCGCCGCTGCTTGGCCGGTGTGACACTGGCAGCCGCGCCGCCGAAGGCGCGGCTGGCGCGCTGGCGCACTTCCACAAAAACCAGCGTACCGTCGGCCTCGCGCATGATCAGGTCGATCTCGCCGCCTTTGCAGCGATAATTGCGAACCACGAGCGCCAGGCCCTGCCTTTCCAGGTAAGCCAGCGCGCGTCCCTCGGCGCGAGCGCCCCGCGCCTGTGCCGGGGACATCGTGGATTTGAATGATGGATTCAACGGAAGTTCTCAAGCATGACTGACTGGATCTCCCTGGCGGCCGGCCAGTCCTACCCGTCCGGCACCCTGTACGTGGTGGCTACCCCGATCGGCAACCTGGCCGATCTCTCCCTGCGGGCACTGCACGTGCTCGGCCTGGCCGACGCCATCGCCTGCGAGGACACCCGCAATACCGGCCAGCTGCTCACGCGCGTTGGCCTGCACCGCCCGCTGCTGGCGGTGCACGAGCACAACGAACGCGAAGCGGCGGAGCGCATCAACGCGCGGCTGGCCGCTGGCGAGCGCATTGCCTACGTGTCCGACGCCGGCACGCCCGGTATCTCCGATCCGGGCGCGCGGCTGGTGGAAGCGGCGCGCGCGGCCGGCCACGCGGTGGTGCCGCTGCCCGGCCCGAGCGCGGCCGTGGCGGCCTTGTCGGTAGCGGGCGAGATGCTCGACAGCGGCGACGGACGTTTCACCTTTGCCGGCTTCCTGCCGTCCAAGGCGCGCGCGCGCAGCGAGGCCATCGCCGGACTGGCCGCGCTCGATCACGCCTGGGTGGTCTATGAGGCGCCGCACCGCATTGCCGACACGCTGGCGGCGCTGGCCGCCGCGCTGCCGCCGGACAGGCGGCTGCTGATTGGCCGCGAACTGACCAAGCTGTTCGAGGAAATCAAGGTGCTGCCGGTGAGCGAGGCGCCAGCCTGGCTGGCCGCGGATGCATCGCGCGCCAAGGGCGAGTTCGTGCTGGTGGTGGAAGGCGCGTCGGCTAAGGCAGCGGATGCCGGCCAGCCTGACGCCCGCGCACAGCAGGTGCTGGAGCTGCTGCTGGCCGAGTTGCCGGCCAAGCGGGCCGCCAAGCTCGCCGCCGCCATTACCGGCGCTTCCACCGATGCGCTGTACCGGCTGGCGCTGGCCCGGCGGGCGGGGCACGGCGAGGGCGACGGGGATGGCGAGGCGGCTACCGAGTGAATCGTCCGGGTGCCTGATGACCGCATCGGCGCATAAGCCGACGGCGTCGCGGACCTGGCATGCCTGCATGGTCCGCATCCCGGCTCAGCGGCTCTTGCGCCGGGCCGCCGGCTTGCGCGTCTTGCGGGCCGCGCGCACGGGACTGGCCGGGTTGTCGGCCAGTTCGGAGTCGGTCGTGGCATCGTCGCCACTATCGCCCGCATCGTCGCCGCTCGGCGCGATCTGCGGCCCCAGCGCCGCTACCTCGGAGCGCGACAGGCGCCGGATCTCCACCTGGGTGGAGCCGTGATCGGTAAAACCGAGGCGCTTGGCCGCGCCAAAAGAGACGTCGAGCACGCGGTTGCTGTGATACGGCCCGCGATCGTTGATGCGGACCACCGCCACCTTGCCATTGCGCAGGTTGCGCACCAGCACCCAGCTATCGAGCGGCAGCGAGGGATGCGCGGCAGTCATCGCCCGCATATCGAAGCGCTCGCCATTGGCCGTCTTGCGGCCATGGAAACCCTTGCCATACCAGGACGCCATGCCGCGCTGCTCATAGGAGCCCAGGTCGGGCCGCAGGCCCTCGAACGATCCCACGCCATCCCCCTGCGCGTCGCCGCCCCAGCGATACAGGCCCCAGCCATTGCTGCTGTCCTTCGGGGCTTTGTCCGAGGCGCCGTTTTTCTCGCCCTTGGCAACTTTGGCAGGCTTGGCCGGCTTGGCAGTCCCCGGCGTGGCGGCGGTGGGCACGCCCTCCTGCGTTTGATCGCCCGGTGGGATCGCACAAGCGGCAAGCGCCAGCGCGCACGTGGCATGCACGCACAGGCGGACGATCCGCGCGGGGCGGGAAAGGGGGAGTTGTAACCAACGCATCGCGGGAGTCTAGCATCACGCAGTTACACCTATGGCCTTGATTTTGTTACGAATTGTCTGTAACGCGCGGCACAAACCGTACCCGATTCGGCGCTTGCCAGGCGCCAGGCCAGTCCTGACAAGGCTTTCGCGGTGTGCTTCGCGCATTGCTTCATGCCCTTCCGACGCTGTCGGGCGCGGCACCTTTTTACAGGCCCGACGCTACAATGCGACCACTGTTCCGATCGCGAGCCATCCTTCGCCCTCGATTTTTGTGGTGCATGCGGCGCTCGTATCCGGCCCTGGCTCCCTGTCTCCCCTCCAACTTTCGCTCCATGCAAGTCCTACTGATTCCCGTGACGCCCTTCCAGCAGAACTGCACGCTGCTGATCGACGAGACCACTGGCCGCGCCGCGGTGACCGATCCCGGCGGCGACCTTGACCGCATCCATGCCGCGGTCAAGGAACACGGCGTGACGCTGGAGAAGATCTTCCTCACGCACGGGCACGTGGACCACTGCGCCGGGGCGGCATCGCTGGCGCGCGAGCTTGGGATCCCGATCGAAGGGCCGCACGAGGACGAGCGCTTCTGGATCGAGCAATTGCCGGAGCAGACGCGCCGTTTTGGCTTTAGCCACGCCGAGATCTTCGAGCCGCAGCGCTGGCTGGACACGGGCGACACCGTGCAGTTCGGCAGCGAGACGCTGGAGGTCTACCATTGCCCCGGCCACACGCCCGGCCACGTGGTGTTTTTCTCGCGCGCGCACCGGCTCGCCATCGTGGGCGACGTACTGTTCGCGGGCTCGATCGGCCGTACCGACTTCCCGCGCGGCAACCACGCCGACCTGATCCGCTCGATCCGCACCCATTTGTGGCCGCTGGGCGGCGACGTAACCTTCGTGCCCGGCCACGGGCCTGTCTCCACGTTTGCCGAGGAGCGCAAGAACAATCCCTATGTGGCGGACCACCTGATCGACGTCGGCTGAGCCCCCGCACGCCGCGCTTTCCGAATCCCTATTCCAAGGCATGCCATGGCCAAGCGACAGGCACCCGACACCCGCCCCGAAATCTATGTGAGCACCGACGTGGAAGCCGACGGCCCGATCCCCGGCCCGCACTCCATGTTGTCCTTCGCCTCCGCCGCGATGCTGGCGGACAAGACCGTGGTGAGCACCTTCTCGGCCAACCTGGAGACGCTGCCGGGCGCCGCCGGGCATCCGGCGCAGATGCAGTGGTGGCAAACCCAGCCGGAAGCCTGGGCAGCCTGCCGGCAGAACCCGGAGCCGCCCGAGCGGGCCATGGTGCGCTACGTGGAATGGGTGGAGAGCCTGCCCGGCAAGCCAGTCTTCGTGGCCTTCCCGGCCGGCTTCGATTTCACCTGGATGTTCTGGTACATGATGCGTTTCGCCGGCCGCTCGCCGTTTGGCTGGGCGGCGCTTGACATCAAGACGATGGCATTCGCCATGACCGGGCTGCCCTACCGCAAGACCGTCAAGCCGGCGCTGCCGGCCGAATGGAAAGATCCGCTGCCGCACACCCATGTGGCGCTGGACGATGCGCTGGAGCAGGGTGCGCTGTTTTGCAACATGCTTACCGAATTGAAGGCCCGGGAGGCCAGGCTCGCCGCTGCACAGGCCGTGCCCGCAAGCGACGGCCCGCCCGCTCCCCCCGCGGCCTGAACCGGCTCACGCGCGGATTCCCGGCGCCGGCATGCGCCGGCCTCGCATCCTGTGGCGCGCCAGCTATAGTTAAGACGTATATGGCATCCGAACTGGCATTCGAACCCACCCGATCTCAGGGCGGCCGCGTCGCCAAGCCATATACGGCCTCGCGTGCCACGCCCAGGAGGTGTCGCCCATGCGTTTCCACCCCGACCTGCACCTCAGGCAGTTGGCCGGCCGGTTGCACTGGCCGCACGGGACGCCCTCGACGCGCGAATCCACGCGCCCGCACTCCCTCGAAGACGACGCCGAAGTCGCCAAGGCCATTGTTTACGTCAGCGCGCTGACCCTGGTGATCCTGCTGGTGGTCCTCGCGGCAATCGCTTTCGGTCAGGAGGCCATGCACTGGCTGGGTGTTCCTTAGACGACCCGCCTGAAGCAGTACAGCCTCCCTGACCGGGCCGGCCCCCACCTTGCGTGGGGGCCGGTTTTATTCAGGGGCCGCGGTTTGCCGGGCCCGCGGCCGGGACAAGCCTGGCTCAGGCCAGCAAGGGCGCCACATTCTCGGGCGGACGGCCAATCGCGGCGCGGCGGTTGCGCACCACCACCGGGCGCTGCAGCAGGATGGGATGGTCGGCCACCGCGCCCAGCACCTCGGCATCGGTCAGGCCCGGATCGGCCAGCCCCAGCTCTTTGTAGGGCGCCTCGTTGTCGCGCACCATCTCCCTCACCGGCACGCCCAGCATGGTGTGAAGCTGCTTGAGGGTGGACAGCGTGGGTGGCGTCTTCAGGTACTCCACGATCTCCACGGGCTCGCCCAGCCGGGTTGCGGCGGCCTCGACCAGCGCCAGGGTTTCGCGCGATTTCGAGCAACGGGGGTTGTGATAGATGGTGATCATGACGGTACTCCTGGTTCGGTGTCGGGGCGGCCCGGCGCGCGCTGGCATTGCGATGGCCGGCCGAGCGAGCCCGCGCGCCTGGGGCTGAAACCCGCACTATACAAGCGGCGCCGCGCGCCCGCATGCCCCGCTGCGGCGGGGCATGTCCGTTCAGTCCGCGCCGTGCTTTTCCGGCGCCAGCCGCAGCAAGGCCGCCACCGTGGCGCGCAGTCCGGCACGCAGCGGCTTGTCGTGGCGCAGCACCAGCGCCAGCGTGCGCGCCAGCGGCGGCGCAAGCGGGCGCACGGCGATGCGGGCGCGCGGCTGGCCGGGCGGCAAGGCCATGCCGGGCAGCACCGAGTAACCCAGCCCGGCGCCGACCAGTTCCTTGATCGCTTCGACGCTGTCCAGCTCCATGACAGGGCGCGCGCTGATGCCGGCGCGCAGGAACCACTCATCCACCAGCCGGCGCGTATTGCCACCCGGCGAGAACAGCACCAGCGGCCGGCCGGCAAGATCGGCGGGCGCCACGGTGGCGGGCAACGGATCGCCGTCGGCCGGCCCGATGGCAACGAACGGGTCTTCCAGCACGGGCGTGATGTCGAACATCCGGCCCGAGGCCGGCAGCGTAACGAAGGCCAGGTCAAGCGCGTTGTCTTCCACCGCCTTGAGCGCCTCGCCGGTGTTTTCCGTGCTGACCACGATCTCCAGCGCCGGCATGGCGCGGCGCAGGTCGCGCAAGACTGCCGGCAGCAGGTAGATGCAGGCGGTGGCGCCAGTGCCCAGCCGCACCCGCCCTACCGCTCCGCCGGCATGGCGCGCCATGCTGTCGTCGGCGGCGGCCAGCGCGCCCGCCACGCCGCGCGCGTGCGCCAGCAGGTCCTCGCCGGCGGCGGTGGGCAGCACATGGCGTCCCACCCTTTCCAGCAGGCGCAGGCCGTAACGCTGTTCGAGCTGGCGGACCTGCAGGCTGACCGCCGGCTGGCTCAGGCCCAGGCGCTCGGCGGCTGCCGAAAAGCTGCCCAGTTCGCAAACCAGGGCAAAGGCCTGCAGAAAGTCTGGATTGAGATGCCGCATGGCAAAGAAATTCTTATGCGCCGCATAAGTCAGCGAAGCTTCCTTTATAGCATCGGCGCACGGTAAGGTAGCGGCGTCGGGCCGCTCTGGTTGGCTCCGATAAACACCGATAACGCGGCTTCCCTCCACGTTCGGCCATCAACCCGGATCCGATCTGCCTTCCGGCTCACCTGCCCAGACCGCGCGCCGCGCCAGCACCATGAAAGCCCCTCTCGCCACACTCAGCGCTGCTTCCGCCACGCCGTTGGCCGTGGCCAACGCCACCGCTGCCGTCCAGGCCTGCGCCAGCCCTTCGATCCGCGACGCCACCGCCGCGGACATCCCCGCCATCCAGGCGATCTATGCCCACCATGTGCGCCACGGACGCGCTTCGTTCGAGGAAGTCGAGCCGGGCGTGGACGATATGCGGCTGCGCCACGCGGAGGTGAAACGCCAGGGGCTGCCCTACCTGGTGGCCGAGCGCGGCGGCGAAGTGCTGGGCTATGCCTATGCTTCCGCCTACCGGACACGCAGCGCCTACCGTTTCGCCATCGAGGATTCGGTCTACATCGACGAGCGCTTCCGTGGCCAGGGCCTGGGGCTGGCGTTGCTTGCCGCGCTGGTATCGCGCTGCGAAAGCGGCCCGTGGCGGCAGATGGTGGCAGTGGTGGCCTGCACCGCCAGCGGCGAGGGCGCGGGCTCGCTGGCATTGCACGAGCGGGTGGGTTTCCGCACCATCGGCCGGCTGCAGTCGGTTGGCTTCAAGCATGGCCAGTGGATCGATACGGTGCTGATGCAGCGCTCGCTGGGCGATGGCGATGAGACGCTGCCGGTGGAGCGCGCGGCCAGACGGTAGGCACGGCACCGGCTATGCGCCGGAGGATACTCGGGCCGCAGACGCGGCTCAGCCGGTTCGGGGCGCTCGCCGATCGCTGCCGTCCGGACGGGCCGCTCCGCCACCGGCGCCATTCAGCTGCTGCGCGAGGTGTCCGGCCCACGCATCGACGCGCGCCATGCCGCGTGCGACGTGTTCGCCGCCGCGTCGCATCTGGTCCAGCCGCAGCGCTTCGAAACGGGTCAGGCCGATGCAGGCCAGCACGTACTGCAGGTAAGGCGTGAGGAAATCGCGCTGGGCCGCGGGGCCTTCATCGAGCGGCCCGCCACAGGTAATGAGCAGCCATACCGGCCGGTCGGCGAGCAGCCCGGCCTTGCCAGCCGGCGTGCTACGAAACGTGCGGTTGATCCGCACCACATGATCGATCCACGCCTTGAGCGCGGATGGCACGGTGAAGTTGTGCATCGGCGTGGAGATCAACACGAACTCGGCGGCCTCCAGTTCCGCGATCAGCGTCTCCGAGTGCGCGAGCGCCGCAAGCTCGGCGGCGCCGCGGTCCTCCGCCGGCATCAGGCTGGCCTCGACGAGCGCCGCCGGCGGATGCGGCGGCGGTTCGCTGCCAAGGTCGCGCTCGCTTACCGTCAGCGCGGGATGGCACTGCCTGATTTGCGCCAGCACCCGCGAGGCGGCCTGCCGGCTCAGCGAGGACTCGCCGCGTGCGCTGGCGCTGATATGCAGGAGCTTGGTCATGGTTCTCCGGTCACCGGGATTGGCCGTGTCAGGCAAGCGCGATATTGAAGCGCAACGCGGAGGCCAGCAGGCCGTTGCGGTAATAGAAGCGGTGACCGAGCACATTGGTCAGCGGCGTATCCAGCACCAGCTTGGCGCAGCCCAGCGCGCGCGCCTCGTCCTTGAGCCGGTTCATCAGCAGGTGGCCGTACCCGCCGCTGCGCGCGGACTCGTCGGTGACGAGGTCGTCCACGTAGAAATGCACGCCGTGCACGAGGTTGTCCTGCAAGCGGAAGCCGGCCAAGGCCACCGGCCGCCCGCCCTGCCACAGCGCTAGCAGGCGATAGCCTGCCGCCACCTGGCGGCGCCAGCGTGCCACAAATTCTTCGGGCGACGCAAGGTGCGGGCGGAGTTGATGCATCAGCGGGAAACACGCCAGCACCCCGGCTTCATTGTCCACGTAGCGGATCGGCTCGCGATCGCCAGCCTGCGTGGCGTCTTGCGCGGGGGCGTTCATGCGGCGCTCCGGGGCTGCGCCGGTGCCGGCGGCGAGAAGCGCAAGCCCACCGCGATCCGGTTCCAGGCGTTGATGTTGGCGATGGCCGCGCTCAGGTGAGCGAGTTCGCCCGCGGGGAATTGCCCGGCCACCTGGACGTAGACAGCGTCGGAAGCACTTTCCGCGCTCAGCTTCGTCAACGCTTCCGTCCAGGCCAGCGCGGCCTGCTCGCGGGCGCTGAAGATCCCGGCATCGCGCCATGCCGCCACCAGGTCCAGCTTGCGCTGGTCAGCGCCCAGCCCCCGCGCCGCATTGAGGTGGAATTGCACGCAGAACGCACAGCCGTTGATCTGCGAGGCGCGCAGCTTGATGAGTTCGGTCAGGGACTTGTCCAGGCCGGCGTCGTCCACGGCCTTGGACAAGGCGCGCAGGGCGGCGGCTACGGCAGGGGCGGTGTTGGTGAAATCGGTGTACTCCATGCGGGCGTGGGTCGGCATGCGCATCTCTCCTTGGGACGTTGCGAGGATTCAATGTATATCAGAGCACGAACATAATATAAGAGCACTGATATCAAGCGCAAGTGGTCGGCACGGCGGGTGATGCGGAGGTTTTGCTGGGGAATGCGGAGGCGTTACCGGCTCAAGCGGATGGCAGGAGCGGAGGGAGAAGAAAGTCGCGGCCGATCTTCTGAATTAGCAATGCCGCTAATGAATTTAAAATTGATTGTACAGGGCAAAGTTATTCTTCTTGAGAATAATTTGCCTGCAAAGGGTTGCGGGGATGCGGCATGGCAAGCGCCTGCCCGCATCCCCGACCCCTCCCGCGGGCGGGAGGGGAAGCCAGCCATCAGCCAATCAGGTCCGACAGCGCCAGCGCCACCACCTTGGTGGCACGGTTCAGGTCGTTCAGCCGCAGGTTCTCATCCGAGTTGTGGCCRCGCGCTTCCATCAGCGTGCGCGGGCCGGCGCCGTACAGCACGGTGGGGATACCGTACTTGGTGTAGTGGCGCGCATCGGTGTAAAGCGGCACGCCCTGCACCGGGATCTCCACGCCGAACACTTCCTCGGCACGGCCCTTGAGGGCGCCGATCAGTTTCTCCACGCCCGGCAGTTCCGACAGCGGCTCGGCCAGGATGATGCGCTCGACCTTGACCTCGATGCCCGGACGGTCCCTGGCGGCCTTCTCGACCACGGCGCGGAGTTCGCCTTCGGCGTCAAAGCCGATTTCCTCGGGGATCATGCGGCGGTCGACGCGGAAGGTCACCAGGTCGGGCACCACGTTGGTGTTGATGCCGCCCTTGATCAGGCCGACGTTCAGCGTGGCGGTGTCGATACCCAGCGTCTTCGACTTGCGCGTGGCGAGTTCGGCGCGCAGGCCATAGATGGCTTGCAGGATGTGGGTGGCAGCCTCGATGGCGTCCACGCCGGTGTGCGGCATTGCAGCGTGGCCCTGCTTGCCCTTCACCGTGACTTCCACGTGCAGGCAGCCGTTGTGGGCCGAGGTGATGCCGTAGGAGAAGCCCGCCGAGATGGCGTAGTCGGGCTTGCTCAGGCCCTGGTCGAGCAGGAACTTGGGACCGATGTCGCCGCCGGTTTCCTCGTCGTAGGTGAACTGCAGTTCCAGCGTGCCGTTGAGCTTGGCGCCTTGCTTCTCGGCTTCCATCAGCGCCAGCACGGCGTAGGTGTAAGTGGCGAAGTCCGACTTGGACACGGCCACGCCACGGCCGTACATGACCGGGCCGTGCTCGCTGTCGGCGATCTCGCCGCCGTACGGGTCTTTGGTCCAGCCCAGGCCGGGGGGCACCACGTCGCCGTGCGCGTTCATGGCGATGGTGGGACCGCCCTTGCCGAAGGTCTTGCGCACCAGCAGGTTGGTGGCGCTGATCATGCCGGCGGCCTTGACCAGTTCGTCAGGCACCTTGTGCGCTTCCACCTTGAAGCCCAGGCCTTCGAGCAGCACCTTGGCGCGCTTGCCGTGCGCATCGCAGTCGCCCGGCGGGTTGTCGGACGGCACCTTGACCAGTTCGGCCAGGAAGGCTTCCTGCGCGGGGCGCTGGGCGTCGATGAAGTTGGTGAGCGTGGTCTGCAGCGGGTTCACGTTGTCTCGTGCGGTCATGTTTTATCTCTGAATCAAAATCTGAAGGTTTCTCAGGATCGGGGACGCTGGCGCCTGGCCGCGCCGCTTATTGCTGCCGTGCGGAAGACTTGTCGAAATGCTCGACAAAATCGCTGAACACGGCGGCAGCACTGGCGGCGTCTTCAGCAGTCATGATCTCGGTGGGGTGGTGGCTGATGCCGCCGTTGCCGCAGCGCACAAACAGCATCGCCACGTCGGCGATGGCGGCGATGGCCATGGCGTCATGCCCGGCGCCCGAGGGCAGGTGCCGCACCGGCAGTCCCTGGCGGGCAATGGCATCCGCCCATTGCGTCTGCAGCCAGGGCGCGCACGGCACGCTCACGGCTTCATGGGTCTTGCGGACCGTCACACGCACATTGCGGCGGGCGCACACGCGTTCGATCTCCGCCAGCACGTCGTTGACGGCAGCCTGGCGCACGGCGTCTTCGCCGGCGCGGATGTCGATGGAGATCACCGCGCGGCCTGGCACCACATTGGCGGCGCCGTTGGGCACGTTGAACTGGCCGATGGTGCCCACCAGGCCCGGCAGGCCACCGCAGCGGCGCTCGATATACAGGCCGATCTCCGCGCCGGCCATGGCCGCATCGCGGCGCATGTCCATCGGCACGGTGCCGGCGTGGCCGGCCAGCCCTTCGAATTCGACGATGAAACGGGTGGCGCCGGAGATCGCGGTCACCACGCCCAGCGGCAACCCTTCATTAAGCAGTACCGGGCCTTGCTCGATATGGACTTCCACGAAGGCCAGCACCTGCTCGCGCCGATGCGCGGCGGCAGGCAGGCCGGCAGGGTCGAAACCGGCCGCGCGCATCACTTCGCGCATGGTCTTGCCGGAGTCGTCCACATTGTCGAGCACGTTGGTGTCGAAGGTGCCGGCGATGGCGCGGCTGCCCAGCAGCGTGGCCTTGAAGCGCACGCCCTCCTCCTCGGCAAAGCCAACCACTTCGATGGCGAACGGAAAACGCTTGCCCTGGCGGTTCCACTCGGCCACGCAGGCGACCGGCAGGATCACGCCGAGGTTGCCGTCGTAGCGGCCGCCGTCGCGCACGGTGTCGAAGTGCGAACCGGTAAGCAGCGCCGGTGCGCCGGGCGCCGTGCCTTCATAGCGGCCGATCACGTTGCCGGCGGCATCGCGGCGCACCGTCATGCCGGCTTCGCGCATCCACTCGGCCAGCTGCGCGGCGGCGCCGTGGTGGGCCTCGGTGAGATAAGTGCGGGTGAGCATGCCGGGCTGCTCGGTATGGACGGCCAGGGTATCTGCCCAGGCCATGATGCGCGCCGCGGTTTCGGTAGCGGGCGTGAGGGTTGCTGCCATGCGTGTCTCCTGCTGGAAGTGCGCGAATGCGATGGCGCCGGATCATGCAAGCGCCGCGCCAGCGGTGCCTTGGTTGCCGGGCCGGCGTCGCCGGACCGTCCCGGTGCGCCTTGACTCTCGTCCGAGAGCTCTATTCTGTGCGATTCATGGTAGCACAGTGAATTCAAAAATTGCATACAAAAATGATATGCACTATATTGGCTTCCACGTTCCGACAATTCGCTGCGGACAATCCGATCCGGACAGCGAGTTGCGTGGATTCCGCTCCAACAGGAGGGCCAATCCACGAAGCGCCGCAGCCCTCACCCGGCCACGCGCCCGGCACGTCAGACCGGCCGTCCCGCCACGCGGGCAACCGGCAATTCCTGCAGCAATGACAGGACGCGCCAGCCAAAGTCTAGGACGCGTCCGCATGGAGACAACGATGCACCCAGCAGTCCAGCCGCGGTCCGCTTCCGCCCGCCCGCAGTCCGCTATTACCCGTTTCACCCGCTCCCTGTTTGGCCAGGTGCTGATCGCCCTGGTGCTGGGCACTGCACTCGGCCTGTTCTTCCCCGAGTTCGCCGCCAAGCTCAAGCCGCTTGGCGACGCCTTTATCAAGCTGATCAAGATGCTGATCGGGCCAATCGTCTTCTGCGTGGTGGTGGCCGGCATCTGCGGCGCCGGCGAACTGAAGAAGGTGGGCCGGGTCGGCATCAAGGCGGTGCTGTATTTCGAGGTGGTCACCACCATCGCGCTGGCGCTGGGCATCGCGCTGGCTTATATCTTCCATCCCGGCACCGGTATGAACGTGAACCCGGCCTCGCTCGACGCATCGGCGATGTCGGCCTACGTGGACTCCGCCGAAAAGGTCAAGAGCGCCGGCATGGTGGACTTCCTGCTCAAGCTGATTCCGAGCACGGTGATGGGCGCGTTCGCCAGCGGCGACGTGCTGCAGGTGCTGCTGGTGTCGATCCTGTTCGGCTGCGCGCTGTCGCTGGTGGGCGAGCGCGGCCGGCCGCTGGTGTCGATGATCGACACCTTCTCGCACACCTTGTTCAAGATGATGGGCTTCATCATCAAGCTGGCGCCGCTGGGCGTGCTGGGCGCGGTGGCCTTTACCGTGGGCAAGTATGGCATCGGCTCGCTCAAGCAACTCGGCTACCTGGTAGTGGTGTTCTACGGCGCGGTGATGTTGTTCGTGCTGGTGGTGCTGGGCACGGTGATGCGCCTGTGCGGCTTCTCGGTGATCAAGCTGATCCGCTACCTGCGCGCCGAACTGCTGGTGGTGCTGGGCACCGCGTCGTCGGACAGCGTGCTGCCGCAGATCATGAAGAAGCTCGAATTCATGGGCATCAAGAAATCGGTGGTGGGGCTGGTGATCCCCACCGGATACTCCTTTAACCTCGACGCCTTCTCCATCTACCTGACGCTGGCCGCGGTCTTCATCGCCCAGGCCACCAATACGCCGCTGGCGCTGGGCGACCTGCTGGGCATTCTGGCGGTGGCGCTGGTCACGTCCAAGGGCGCGCACGGCATTCCCGGCTCGGCCATCGTGATCCTGGCGGCCACGCTGTCGGCGCACCCGGCGATTCCCGCCATCGGCCTGGTGCTGGTGTTGTCGGTGGACTGGTTCATCGGCATCGCCCGCGCCGTGGGCAACCTGATCGGCAACTGCGTGGCGACCGTGGTGGTAGCCGCCTGGGAGAAGGACATCGACCGGGCTCGCGCCCACGACGTGCTCAACGGCAAGATCGACGCCACCGACCTCGACGCGGGCCTTGCGCCGGCGCCGCACGAAGGCGCCCTGGCCACCCCCGGGGCATCCCCGCTGCCCGGCGCGGCCGCGGGGCGCTAGAATCTCGGCATTCCTCACTGAGACGCAGCGCAAGTGCGCAACCATGCCCGAGCATATCGATCCTGCCATGACCGCCGAAGCGATCGCCGAAGACATTGTCGCGGCCATCGTTTCGCACCGCCTGCCGCCCGGCACCAAGCTGCGCGAGGAGGCCCTGGCGAGCGTCTACCGCGTCAGCCGCACCAAGGTGCGCGCCGCGCTGCTGATGCTGTCCAAGGACAAGCTCATCCAGATCGTGCCGGACAAAGGCGCCTTCGTGGCCAAGCCCAGCGCCGAGGAGGCGCGCGAAGTGTTCGCGGTGCGCCGCATCCTGGAGGCCGCGCTGGCGCGTGAATTCGTGGCGCGCGCCAGCGCGGCCGACTATAAGCGCATCGACCGGCACCTCGCCGCCGAGAAAAAGGCGCTGGGCGGCGTCGATGCCCAGTTGCGCACCCGCCTGCTGAGCGATTTCCACATCATGCTGGCGGAAGTGGTTGGCAATGGCGTACTGACCGGCATGCTGCAGGAACTGTCGATGCGCAGTGCCGTGATCACCATGCTCTACCAGTCCCGCCGCGATGCCGCCTGCTCTTCCGATGAACATCGCGAGTTTATCGAGGCGGCTCGCGCCGGCGACACCGAACGCGCCGTGACGCTGATGGTGGAGCACCTGGGCCACGTCGAGGCAGCACTGCATTTCGACCAGGTGCCGGCCGCCCACGGCAAGGACCTGGTGACGGCGCTGCTGGCCTGAGGCCATCCCGAGGCCATCGTTTGCCGCGCCCGTGGCAAGCGCTTGACCTGGGTCAAGGCGGGCACCGCGCCTTTGCACCATCATGGACCCCGTCATGAAGATGCGGGGGCGCGCTTCATGACATATGGCCCGTCCCTTGCGACGGCAGCCCGCACGCCGGCCTGGGTGCGGGCTTTTTCTTTTGCGCGGCGCTTTTCCGCGCGCCTGCCCGCCTGCCGCCCCCGCCCTGCTCCCACCCACCTTGTTGCGTGCCACGCGCGCCTTCATTGCCACATCCGTACGTGATCGAATCGCGGCATCGGAGTAGGATGTCGGAGGCCCAAGTCAGAGGCCGCTTAAAAGACAGGAAGACAGGAGACAGACATGACCCGTTCCATGCCGCTTTCCGCAGTCCCGGCCCGGCCGCTCCACGCCGCCGGGCGCACTTCGCCCTCGTCCGGCCCGCGCGGCCGCGACTGACCTTCCAGCCCGACTCGCTTGCCGGGCCATCCGCTTTCATCATCCAACCCAACCCAGGGAGGGAAACCCATGTCCAACGCGTTCCGAGACGACGTCCTGGCCGGCAAGGTCGTGTTTATCGCCGGCGCCTCGTCCGGCATCAACCTGGACATCGCCCAGCACTTCGCGAAAGCCGGCGCGCGGCTGGCGCTGGTCAGCCGCGACCCCGAGCGCATCGCGGCGGCGGCGGCCACCATCAACGATGCCGGCGGCAGCGCGCTCGGCATGGCGGCCGATGTGCGCGACTACGCCGCGGTGGAAGCGGCGCTGGCACGCGCGCGCGATGAACTCGGGCCGATCGATATCGTGATTTCGGGCGCGGCCGGCAACTTTGTCGCGCCGGCGCTGGGCATGTCGGCCAACGGCTTCAAGACCGTGGTGGATATCGACCTGATCGGCACCTTCAATGTCTTCCGCGCCTGCTTTGCCTTCCTCAACGCCCCCGGCGCTTCGCTGATCGCCATCACCGCGCCGCAGGCGGTCAACGCCATGATGTTCCAGGCCCATGTGTGCGCCGCCAAGGCCGGCATCAATATGCTGGTGAAATGCCTGGCGATGGAATGGGGCCCGGCGGGCGTGCGCGTCAACGGCATCTCGCCCGGCCCCATCGCCGGGACCGAAGGCATGGCGCGGCTCGCGCCCACGCCGGAGATGGAGGCGCGCTTCAAGGCGCGCCTGGCGCTGCGCGACTACGGCGACAAGAGCGATATCGCCAACACCGCGCTGTTCCTGTCCACCGACAACGCGCGCTATATCACGGGCACCATCGTGGACTGCGACGGCGGCAGCAAGCTGGGCGACGCTTCGGCCGATGCGCTGCAACCGCCCAAGGCGCCCGGCAAGGCTGCCTGAACCCGCGCGCCGGTCCGCAGCGGCACCGGCGCATTAGCGCATTAGCGCATCAAGACACCTGCATCAAGACACATCAATCAAGGAGACAACCAATGACATCGCCCGTGCTCTATCACGCCGCCGAAGGCGTGGCCACCATCACCCTGAACCGCCCCGACGTGCTCAACGCGCTCAATGCGGAGCTGATGGCAGAGCTGCGCGCCGCGGTCGAGCGTGCCGCGCAGGACGAAGCTGTACGCGCGGTCGTGCTCACCGCCAATGGCCGTGGCTTTTGCGCAGGCGCGGATCTCGCCGGGCGCCAGGCCGAACTCAAGGACTCCGGCACGCTGCTGCGCGAGCGCTATCACCCGATCATCCTGGCGCTGCGCAATATGCCCAAGCCTGTCATCACCTCGGTCAACGGCGTGGCGGCCGGCGCCGGCATGAGCCTGGCGCTGGCCGGCGACGTGGTACTGGCCGGCCGCTCCGCGTCGTTCCTGCAGGCGTTCTCGAAGATCGGCCTGGTGCCCGATGCGGGAAGCACCTACTTCCTGCCGCGCTACGCGGGCGAGATGCGCGCGCGCGCGCTGGCCATCCTGGCCGAGAAGATCGACGCCGAGGAAGCCCACCGCATCGGCCTGGTGTGGAAGGTGCATGAAGACGAAGCCCTGCCCGCCGAGACCGCGAAGCTGGCGGCCCACCTCGCGCAGATGCCTACCTTTGCCTATGGCCTGATCAAGGAAGCACTTAACGCCAGCCTGGAGAGCGACCTGCCCACGCAGCTCGAACGCGAAGCCACGATGCAATCGCGCGCGTCGAAGAGCGAGGACTTCAAGGAGGGCGTGGCGGCGTTCCTGGAGAAGCGCAAGCCGGCATTCAAGGGGCGCTGAAACTCTCGCACGCCGGACGGTGATGCCACCGCCGTTATGTTGACTACGCATCGCACCACAATGCCGAAACCAGGAGACGCGCATCATGCTAGGCCTCATGCAAGACCGTCCGTTGCTGATTTCTTCCCTGATCGAGTACGCCGCGCTGTACCACCCGCTGCAGGAGATCGTGTCGCGCACGATCGAGGGCGGCACGGTGCGCACCGACTATGCCGAGGTACACAACCGCGCCAGGCGCATCGCCAGCTCGCTCGCCGGACTCGGCGTCGCACAGGGCGATCGCGTCGGCACGTTGGCGTGGAATACGCACCGTCACCTGGAGCTGTACTTTGGGGTATCCGGCGCGGGCGTGGTGCTGCATACCGTCAACCCGCGCCTGTTCCCCGAGCAGATCGACTACATCATCAACCACGCTGAAGACCGCGTGCTCTTCTTCGATCCGTGCTTCGCGCCGCTGGTGATGCAGCTTGCGCCGCGCCTGACGTCGGTCACGCACTACGTGGCGATGACCGACCGCGCCGGCACCGACGCGCTCGGCCTTGCCGGCAGACTGCCGAGCCTGCTGTGCTATGAAGACCTGATCGACGCCGGCAACGAGAATTACGCATGGCCGCAGTTCGACGAGCGCACCGCGTCGTCCCTTTGCTATACCTCGGGCACCACCGGCAACCCCAAGGGCGTGCTGTATTCGCACCGCTCCACCGTGCTGCACAGCCTCAAGGCCTGTGCTTCCGACACCTTCGGCGTAGGCGTGGACAGCGCCATCCTGCTGGTTGTGCCGCTGTTCCATGCCAACGCCTGGGGCATGCCCTACGCCTGTGCCATGACCGGGGCCAAGATGGTGCTGCCTGCCCAGCATCTGGACGGCGAAAGCGTCTACCGCATGCTGCGCGACGAGCGCGTGACCTTCTCCACCGCGGTGCCCACCGTGTGGCTGATGCTGTTCCAGTATCTCGACGCGCACCCGGAGATCGACCCGCGCTCGCTCGGGCTGAAGCTCGCCGGCGTGGGCGGCTCGGCCGCGCCCGCAGCGATGATCGAGCGCTTCGAGCAGCAGTTCGGCGCGCGCTTCATCCAGGGCTGGGGCATGACGGAAACCAGCCCGATCGGCGTGATCAGCACCCTGCTGCCCAAGCACCGGGAACTCGGCGCGCAGGAGCAGTTGAAGGTCAAGCTCAAGCAGGGCCGCGCGCTGTGGGGCGTGGACCTGCGCATCGAGGACGACCAGGGCAACGCACTGCCGCACGACGGCCACGCTTTCGGCCGGCTGAAGGTGCGCGGGCCGTGGATCGCCTCGGCCTACTTCAAGGCCGAAAATGACGCGCTCGATGCCGATGGCTGGTTCGACACCGGCGACGTTGCCAATATCGATGCCGACGGCTATGTGCAACTGGTGGACCGCGCCAAGGACGTGATCAAGTCCGGCGGCGAATGGATTTCTTCCATCGATCTGGAGAACGCCACCATGGGTCATCCCGCCGTGGCCGAGGCGGCGGTGGTTGGCGTGCCGCATCCCAAGTGGCAGGAGCGGCCGCTGCTGGTGGTGGTGCGCCGCCCCGGCACCGAAGTCAGTGCCGCCGAACTGCTCGATTTCCTCGCCGCCAGGGTAGCGAAGTGGTGGGTGCCCGACGATGTCGCCTTTGTCGATTCCCTGCCCCACACGGCCACCGGCAAGCTGCTCAAGGTGAAGCTGCGGGAGCAATTCAAAGACTATGTCCTGCCCACGGCGCAGGAACCCATTCAAGCAAGGAGTAACGCAACATGAGCACCAGCAGCGAACGCATCATCCTGACCATCGAAGACGGCGTGGCCGAGGTCAGGCTCAACCGCCCCGACAAGATGAACGCGCTCGATCCCGCCATGTTCGACGCGCTGATCGAAACCGGCCAGCGGCTCGCGCGCGAGCCCGGCCTGCGCGCGGTGGTGCTGTCCGGCGAAGGCCGTGCCTTTTGCGCGGGTCTCGATATGCAAAGCATGGCCGGACTGGGTGGCGGCAGCGACGCCGTCGCCGCCGGCCGTCTTGCGGCGCGCACCCATGGCATCTCCAACCGGCCGCAGTTCGCGTGCATGGTGTGGCGCGAATTGCCGGTACCCGTGATTGCCGCGGTCCACGGCGTCGCGTTCGGCGGCGGCCTGCAGGTGGCGCTCGGCGCTGACTTGCGTTACGTCGGCGCGGACACGCGCATGTCGGTGATGGAAATCAAGTGGGGCCTGGTGCCCGACATGGCCGGCATGCTGCTGATGCGCGGACTGGTACGCCCGGACCGCCTGCGCGAACTGATCTATAGCGGACGCATCGTCAACGCAGAAGAAGCCTGCGCGCTGGGCCTTGCCACGGCCGTGGTGGACGATCCGCGCGCGACGGCGCTGGCCACGGCGCGCGACATCGCCAACCGCAGCCCGGACGCGATCCGCGCCGCCAAGCGCCTGATGCAGGTGAGCGAAGACGGCGATGGCGCCGCCATCCTGCTGGCCGAATCGGTGGAACAGGACCGCCTCATCGGCGGCGCCAACCAGCGGGAGGCGGTGAGCGCCAATATGGAGAAGCGGGCGCCGGTGTTCAAGACCGCGCCGTAGTCGCCGCGCGGGCTCACGCGCGAGCGTTGGCGCGCCGGCGCCGCACGCGGCGGTAGAGCGCGAAGTAGACAGCCATGTTCAGCGCAAGCACCAGGGCGCCGAGCACGATCTGGATTTCGCGCGTGAGACCGTCGGGGTAGATCAGTTGCAGAACGTAGTGCTGGATGAAGTCGCCCCCGTAGGCTTGCAGGCCGGCGCGCTGGCGCAGCGCGTTTTCCAGCGGCGTGAGCGGGCAGATCCACCCGCTCCACTCCACCACCACGCCCCATGCCGCCGCCGGCAAGTGCAGCCATGCCAGGCGCGGCCAGCGCAGCACCAGCACGCCGCCCAGCATCGCGAAGACGATAAAGGCAAGGTGCAGCAGGACGACCGCGTCCGCCAGCCACGCCGCCATCATCGCCCCTGCCGCCCCGTCCAGTAGCCCGGCACCGCGAACGCCGCCTTCAGGTGCTCGATAAAGAAACGGATCTTGGCCGGCACCGGACGCTGCTGCGGGTACACCGCAAGGATGTCGTAGTCGGGCAGCGCGTACTCGTCCAACACGGTGATCAGTTCGCCGCTCTCCAGTTGCGAGAGGATTTCCCACGTGGAACGCCAGCCCAGTCCCAGTCCCTCTCCGGTCCAGCGGTGCAGCAGTTCGCCGTCGTTGCAATCGAGGTTCCCGTTCACGCGCACCGTCACGGTCTTGCCGTCCTGCTGGAAATACCAGCCGCGCTGCTGGCCGCCCTGCAGGTTGAACGCCAGGCAGTTGTGCTGGGCCAGGTCGTCCAGCGTCTGCGGCACGCCGTAGCGCGCGAAGTAGGCGGGCGTGCCGCACACCACGCGCTTGTTGGTGGCCAGCTTGATGGCGACGAAATTCGGATCGATGGCGCCGCCGATGCGGATGCCCACGTCGTAACCCTCGCGCACCAGGTCCACCACGCGATCGGTCAGGTTGAAGGAGATGTGCACCTCCGGATTCGCCGCCAGGAACGCCGGCGCGTGCGGCGCCACGTGCTTGCGACCGAACGCCGCCGGGGCCGACACGATCAGGTGCCCGGTTGCCTTGTGCTTGCCTTCCGCGATCAGCATCTCGGCACGGTCGAGATCGGCCAGCGCCTTTTTGCACTGCTCCATGAAGGCCGCGCCCTGCTCCGTCACCACGATGCGCCRCGTCGAGCGGTGCAGCAGCTTCACGCCGATGCGCGCCTCCAGCGCATTGATGCGGCGCCCGATCATCACCGGCGTCACGCCCTGCGTCAGGGCGGCGGCGGCCATGCTGCCGTGCTCGACGACCGCGATAAAGGCTTCGATTTGCTTTAGCTTGTCCATGCTGTGTGTCTCCTGAGCGTCATTGTGGCGCATGGGAGGCCGCCACGCATGCGCGCGGTGCTATGGGCGCAATTCGCCGGGGCGCATGGGACCTGCGGCAACCGCGCTCAGGGGCGCCCGCGCACCGCCGGCCGCCCCCGCGGCATCCCTTGCGCCCGATGCCGTACCTCCTTGCTGAACTCCGCGCACGCATGCGTCATCAGGTCTTCGGACCGGTACACCAGGAACACCCGGAACTCCGGCAGTTCGTCGCTGATCGGCAGGCGCACCAGCGACGCGGGATCCAGCCGCAGCGGCCCGGTGCCGTCGAACACGAAGTCCGACCACATGCTGATCAGGTCGGTGCGCGTGGCGAGTTGCAGGCCGAGCAGGTTGGAAGCGCTCTGCACGATGCGCTTGGGCATGTCCAGCCGATGCAGGCGCATCAGGCTGGCCAGCGGGCTGCCGGGGTCGTCGAGCGGGTCGAGGACGAGCCAGTCGGCGTCGAGCAGCGGCCGCAGCCGGCGTACCCGCCGCAGCGGATGGCCGGCACGCACCGCCAGCGACATGCCGGTGGAGAACAGCGGCTCCCACTGGAAGGCGCCGGTGCCGGGGCCGCTGTTGGTGGAGATCAGGCCAAGGTCGAGCCGGCCTTCGCGCAGGCCTTCGAGGATCTGCTGCGGGCGCAGCTCGAAGCCGCGCAGCGCGACATTGGGAAAGCGTTTGCGGAAGGCGGCCATGGCATCGGGCAGCGGCCCGCTGGAGGCCACGGCGGTCAGGCCGATATTGAGCTGCGCGTCGGCGTGGCCGCGGATCGCTTCGATGTCTTCCAGCGCGTGGCGCAGCTCCTGCTCGACCAGGCTGGCGCGCTTGACCAGCGCCACGCCGTAGGCGGTCAGGCTGACGCCGCGCACGGAACGCGACATCAGCGTGACGCCGAGTTCGCGTTCCAGTTCGGCGATGGCCTTGGACAGCGCCGGCTGCGACACATGCAGGCTGCGCGAGGCTTCGTGGATGCTGCCGTGCTGGGCTACCGCCAGCAGGATGCGCAGTTGCTGCAGCTTCATCTTTCCCTTTCCCTGTTTTCCTGTTTTTTTTCGGTGCCCCGCGCCGGTGCGCCACGCCCCGCGGCCGTGCGCGTGGGGCGCTCCAGGCACGCGCGCGCGTACCCGGCGCTGCGCCGCGATGCCGCGTGGCACAAGGCTTCTCCGTACTTCTACCGATAGCGGCGCAACCCTGGTTATGACGGCGATGCCATTTGGTTATCAGGATGAAAATATATGATTTTTGGCTTGCCGTGTTTGCCTGAATACTTCATCGCCAGGGATTCCACATTCCCTACGCTGGACGCAGGCAACCGCCGGCCTCCACGGCCCGATCCCCCAACCCAGTTCGTGGAGACACCGACATGAACGATGCCACCCTGCCTGGCGCGCCTTCTCTGGCGCCTGCCCAGGCAATATCCGCCAGCCCGGCCCGCCAGAGCCAGTTCCGCCTGATCGCCGCCTGCTCGATCGGCAATGCGCTGGAAATGTACGACTTCACCGTCTACAGCTTCTTCGCCCTGCTGATCGGCAAGCTGTTCTTTCCGTCCGGCAGCGCCTACGGCTCGCTGCTGCTGGCGGTGGCGACGTTCGGCATCGGCTTCGTGATGCGGCCGCTGGGCGGCTTCGTGATCGGCAACTACGCGGACCGCCACGGACGCAAGGCCGCCATGACGCTGACCATCGGCCTGATGGTACTCGGCACGCTGTGCCTTGCCTTCGCCCCGACCTACGCTTTCGCCGGGCTGTTCGGCCCGCTGATGATCGTGGCCGGCCGCCTGCTGCAGGGCTTTTCGCTGGGCGGCGAGATCGGCGCTTCCACCGCCATGCTGATGGAATCCGGCGGCGTCAAGGGCCGCGGCTTTCGCGTCAGCTGGCAACTTGGCAGCCAGGGCATCGCGGCGACGCTGGGCGCGCTCACGGCCGCCATTCTTTATGGCGTGCTGCCGCAGGCGTCGCTGGAGAGCTGGGGCTGGCGCRYGCCCTTCGTGCTGGGCCTGCTGATYGCGCCSGTGGGGCTGTATATCCGYGCKCACCTGGACGAGACGCACACGGCCSAGSCGCACGCSCCAAGCCCGCTCGGCACGCTGTTCCGCGAGCATGGCGGCACCGTGGTCAAGGGCATCCTGACCATCATCGGCGGCACGGTCGCCACCTATCTGGTGGTGTATTTCATGCCCACCTACATGATCCGGGAACTGCATCTGCCGCCGTCGCTGTCGCTGCTCTCGGGCTGCGTGACGGGTGTGGTGTGCCTGGTGATGTCGCTGCTGGCCGGCACCCTGGCCGACCGCCTGCCGCGCCGCAAGCCGCTGGTGCTGGGCTCGATGGTCTTTACGCTGGTGTGCCTCTATCCGGCGTTCTGGCTGATGACCCATTACCCGAGCGTGCCGCTGGTGCTGTCGCTGTCCGCGCTGCTGACCGCCAGCGTCTACCTGGGCTCCACGCCGATGCTGCTGATGATGATGGAACTCCTGCCGGCCAAGGTGCGCGCCAGCGGCCTGTCGGTGATCTATGCGGTGGGCGTGACGGTGTTTGGCGGCTCCTGCCAGTTCATCGTCACCTGGATGCTGGCCAAGACTGGCAACCCGATGGCGCCGGCCTTCTACATGATGGCCTGCGGCGCGGTGACCATCCTCGCGGTGCTGACGATCCGCGAAACCCGAGAAGACTAAAGCCTTTCCTCCCCTGCCGCTTCGTAGCCAAGGAATACAGAATGACCCGCGAACCCACCCTGACTCCCTTCCAGTTGCTGCCGCACCTGCTGCCGCAGATCCAGATCGACGCCGACACCTTTATCGGCATCCGCCGCCAGATCCACGCCCGGCCCGAACTCGGCTTCGAGGTGGGCGCCACCAGCAAGCTCGTTGCCACCTTGCTGGAAAGCTGGGGCTACGAGGTGCATACCGGCATCGGCAAGAGCGGCGTTGTCGGGCAGCTCAAGGTGGGCAACGGCAAGCGCCGCCTGGGCATCCGCGCCGACATGGACGCGCTGCCGATCGTCGAGGCCACGGGCCTGCCTTATGCCAGCAAGAACCAGGGCAAGATGCACGCCTGCGGCCACGACGGCCACACCGCCATCCTGCTGGCCGCCGCCAAGGCGCTGGCCGACAGCCGCGACTTCGATGGCACGCTCAACCTGATCTTCCAGCCCGACGAGGAAAACCTGTGCGGCGCGCGCGCCATGATCGAGGACGGCTTGTTCGAGCGCTTCCCGTGCGATGCGGTCTTCGCCCTGCACAATATGCCCGGCGTGCCGGCCGGCAGCTTCCGGGTGCTGCCGGGCCCGGTGAGCCTGTCGTCCGACGTGGCGGACGTGACCATCAAGGGCGTGGGCGGGCACGGCGCCATGCCCCACCGCGCGCGGGATCCGATCGCCGCGTCGGCGGCCATTGTCACCGCGCTGCAGACCGTGGTGGCGCGCAACGTGGCGCCGGACGATACCGCGGTGCTGTCGGTGGGCTTTATCCGCGGCGGCGCGACCCATAACGTGATTCCGGAATCGGTCACGCTGGGCCTGAACGTGCGCGCCGCGCGCCCGGAAACGCGCGCGCTGGTGGAGCAGCGCATCCGCGAGATCGTCAGCCTCACCGCGCAGGCGCATGGCGTGGAAGCGCTCATCGACTACCGCCAGCTGACGCCGCCGATGGTCAACACGGAGAGCGAAACCAAGCTGGCGCAGCAGGTTTGCAGCGACCTTGTCGGCGCCGACAAGGTCGTGACGCAAGCGCCCAAGGGCCTGAATGGCAGCGAGGACTTCGCGTGGATGCTGAACGAGGTGCCGGGCTGCTACCTGATCCTCGGCAACGGCGAAGGCGAGTTCGGCGGTTGCATGGTGCATAACCCCGGCTACGACTTCAACGACCAGGTGCTGCCGCTGGGCGCGGCCTGCTGGGTCCGCCTGGCGCAGACTTACCTGACCGCGTGAGATAGCGTGGGCGGACCCGCTGCTGCGCTGTCCGCCTCCGCCTCCACCGCCTCCACCGCCTCGATCGCCTCCCGCTGTTCCGCGGACGAAGCCGAGCCTGGATCCCCTGGTGTCCACGCGTCGCGGACCTCCGGTGGAACAGGCGCCGGCGACGGTACCGCGGGGGCTGGCGCTGTAACGGGTACGGTTGCCGCCGTGGCAGCCGCCGGCGCACCGGCGCCCTGCACGGGCGCCCGCCCCAGCTGCGAACTGATCTCGGCCGCTTCGGCCAGCACGTAGGCAAGCCGCCGCAGCGGCCGGCTGACCTGCAGTTGCAGGAAAAGCGTCAGCGCCGCGCCGGGCACGAAGGCTATGCCGTACAGCGACAGCAGCGGCAACAGGCTGCCGCCCTTGTGCGGCAGTTCGACCAGCCCGGTGACCAGCGCCAGCGCGAACGGGCTCACCGCCAGCAGCAGCCCGATCGTCTTCGTTATCCCTTCCCACATCCGCAATTGCGCATGCACGCGCCGGGCCCGCGCGCGCAGCCCCTGGGCCGGTATCCGCGCCAGTGCGCGCAGCAGCGCGCTCTCCGCCTCATCGTGCCGGTCGACCTGGTCGGCCAGCTGGCCCAGCGGATCGCGCAACCTGCGCGCGAGCGCGGGCAGGTGCGTCAGCAGCAGCGCCGCCAGTCCCGCCACGCTGCCCCCCAGCAGGCAATAGACCAGCCGCGCCTGCCACGGCGCCGGCGTCTGCCTGATCTGATACCTGGTGTACAGCACCGCGCCGGTCGCCAGCAGCGCGGCCAGCGAACAAGCCCAGAACAGCCCCAGCAGGCCGCGCTGCAGCCGCTCCAGGTTCATGGCGGCCGCGGGCGAACCGGCGGTATCGGATACGGCGGGCGGCTTCCGCTTGAGCGCGTCGAGCAGCTCTCGGGTGGGAGGGAGCCTGGTCAGCATGGCGATTCGGTTGGCAATGGAGGGTTCCACGCGGTGCGAGAGCACTGGCGCGATACCCGCACATTGTCGCCATTTGGCGTGCCAAACGGGGGGGCGCCGGGGGCGTGGGCAGGCCTTTTACCGCAAATTCCCACGTATCGTTGCCGTCACACAACGTATGGCAATGGCGCGGGCCCGGCACCGTCCGGCAATGGTGGTTTCAGTGCCCCGCGGCCGCATTCGATATCACAGGTATCGAATCAACTGATCTCCCTTCCCTTTATCCCAACCCGCTTGCGGGAATAGCATGGGCTCCAACAGTGATTCGCAGCAATTCACAGCTTTTCACAAAACATCGCATCAACGATTGGAGACAGACATGCCGAAGATGAGAGCAGTCGACGCGGCCATTGCCGTGCTGGAAAAAGAAGGTATCACCACCGCGTTCGGCGTGCCCGGCGCCGCCATCAACCCGTTCTACTCGGCCATGCGCCGTGCCGGCACCATCGACCATTTCCTGGCCCGCCACGTGGAAGGCGCCTCGCATATGGCCGAGGGCTACACCCGCGCGGAGGCCGGCAATATCGGCGTGTGTATCGGCACCTCGGGTCCCGCCGGCACCGACATGATCACCGGCCTGTACTCGGCCTGGGCTGACTCCATTCCCATTCTCTGCATCACCGGCCAGGCGCCGCGCGCCCGCTTGTACAAGGAGGACTTCCAGGCCGTCGATATCGAATCGATCGCCAAGCCGGTGACCAAGTGGGCCGTGACCGTGCGCGAGCCGGCGCTGGTGCCGCAAGTGTTCCAGCAAGCCTTCCACCTGATGCGCTCGGGCCGTCCGGGTCCGGTGCTGATCGACCTGCCCTTCGACGTGCAGGTCGCCGAAATCGAGTTCGATCCGGAAACCTACCAGCCGCTCGCCCCGTACAAGCCGGTTGCCTCGCGCCCGCAGATCGAGAAGGCCATCGCCATGCTCAACGCGGCCGAGCGCCCGCTGATCGTGTGCGGCGGCGGCGTGATCAACGCCGATGCGGCCGAGCTGCTGGTGGAATTCGCCGAGCTGGTCAACGTGCCGGTGGTCCCGACGCTGATGGGCTGGGGCGTGCTGCCCGACGACCACCCGCTGCAAGCCGGCATGGTCGGGCTGCAGACTTCGCACCGCTACGGCAACGCCACGATGCTGGCCTCGGACTTCGTGCTCGGCATCGGCAACCGCTGGGCCAACCGCCACACGGGCAGCGTCGAGGTCTACACCAAGGGCCGCAAGTTCGTGCACGTGGATATCGAGCCCACCCAGATCGGCCGCGTGTTCGGCCCGGACCTGGGCATCGTCTCCGACGCCAAGGCCGCGCTGGAACAGTTCGTGGAAGTGGCGCGTGAAATGAAGATGGCCGGCCGCCTGCCGTGCCGCAAGAGCTGGGTGGCGGATGTGCAGAAGCGCCGCCGCACCATGCAGCGCAAGAGCGACTTCGACAACGTGCCGGTCAAGCCGCAGCGCGTGTACCGCGAGATGAACCAGTACTTCCCGCGCGATGTGCGTTACGTGTCCACCATCGGCCTGTCGCAGATCGCCGCCGCGCAGTTCCTCTCCGTCAACGAGCCGCGCCACTGGATCAACTGCGGCCAGGCCGGCCCGCTGGGCTGGACCATTCCCGCCGCGATCGGCGTGAAGGTGGCCTCGCCGCAATCGGATGTGGTGGCCATCTCGGGCGACTACGACTTCCAGTTCATGATCGAAGAGCTGGCTGTGGCCGCGCAGTTCAAGGTGCCGTACATCCACCTGGTGGTGAACAATTCCTACCTCGGGCTGATCCGCCAGGCGCAGCGCAATTTCGAGATGGACTACTGCGTGCAGCTCGCCTTCGACAACGTCAACTCGCCCGAACTCAACGGCTACGGCGTGGACCACGTGAAGGTTGTGGAAGGCCTGGGTTGCAAGGCGATCCGCGTGTTCAAGCCGGAGGACATCGCACCGGCCTTTGCCGAAGCCCGCGACCTGATGGCCGAGTTCTCGGTGCCGGTGGTGGTAGAGGTGATCCTGGAACGCGTGACCAATATCGCGATGGGCACCGAGATCGACAACATCAACGAGTTCGAGCCGATCGAAGACATCGAGGAAGCCATCCTCCGCGAAGAAGTGGAAACGGCGTAAGCATCGCAGGCTGACAAGCGCGGGCCATGAGCCCGCGCGCTTTCTGCAAATCAGTACCGCTGCATCAGCGCGCCCCCAATCACCGCATCCGCGCGAGCGGAACCACAAGACAAGTCACCCGGAGACATCTATGCCAAAACTTGCCGCCAACCTGACCATGCTGTTCAACGAAGTGGCCTTCCTCGACCGCTTCGAAGCCGCCGCGCGCGCGGGCTTCCGCGGCGTGGAGTTCCTCTTTCCGTACGCCTTCCACGCTGACCAGATCGCGGACCGGCTCAACCGCTTCCAGCTCGACCTGGTGCTGCACAACCTGCCGGCCGGCAAGTGGGAAGCGGGCGAACGCGGCATCGCCTGCCACCCGGACCGCGTGGGCGAGTTCCAGGACGGCGTGGGCGAAGCGATCAAGTACGCCAAGGTGCTGGGTGTGCGCCAGCTGAACTGCCTGGTCGGCATCCAGCCGCAGAACATCAAGCGCGAGCAGGCGCAGGAAACGCTGGTGGAAAACCTGCGCTTCGCGTCGCAGGCGCTCGCCGCCGAGCAGATCGATCTGCTGGTCGAGCCGATCAACACCTTCGATATTCCCGGCTTCTTCCTGTCGCGCACGCAGCAGGCGCTGGACCTGATCGAACAGGTCAACGCGCCCAACCTCTACGTGCAGTACGACATCTATCACATGCAGCGCATGGAGGGCGAAATCGCCGCCACGCTGAAAGCGCATCTTCCGAAGATCAAGCACGTGCAGCTGGCCGACAACCCGGGCCGCAACGAGCCGGGCACCGGCGAGCTGAATTATCACTTCCTGTTCAAGTGGCTTGACGAGATCGGCTATGGCGGCTGGGTCGGCTGCGAGTACAAGCCGCGCACGACCACCACCGAAGGCCTGGGCTGGCGCGCGGAACACGGCGTGCAGTAAGCAGAACCAGTAAACCCACAAACATTCAACGATCGCATCAAGGAGACATCACATGGCAAACCAACGCAACGTCGGATTCATCGGCCTGGGCATCATGGGCGCGCCGATGGCGGGCCACCTGCGCGCTGCCGGGCACACGCTGTTCGTGCACGACGTCAACCCGGCGCCGCAGGCACTGGTCGATGCCGGCGTCACCGTCTGCACCAGCGCCGAGGAAGTCGCCAAGCGGGCGGACATCATCGTGATCATGGTGCCGGACACCCCGCACGTGGAAGCCGTGCTGTTTGCCGAAAAGGGCGTGGCCGCCGCGCTCAAGGCTGCCGGCAAGGAAGCTGCGCACGGGAAGATCGTGGTCGACATGAGCTCGATCTCGCCGATCGCCACCAAGGACTTCGCCGCGCGCATCAACAAGCTGGGCGCCGCCTACCTGGACGCGCCGGTTTCAGGCGGCGAAGTGGGCGCCAAGGCGGCATCGCTGACCATCATGGTGGGCGGTCCGCAAGAGTCGTTCGACGAGGTCAAGCCGCTGTTCGACCTGCTGGGCAAGAACGTGACGCTGGTCGGCGGCAACGGCGACGGCCAGACCACCAAGGTGGCCAACCAGATCATCGTGGCGCTGAACATCCAGGCCGTATCCGAAGCGCTGCTGTTCGCCTCCAAGGCAGGCGCCGATCCGGCGCGCGTGCGCCAGGCGCTGATGGGCGGCTTCGCGGCTTCGCGCATCCTGGAAGTGCACGGCGAGCGCATGGTCAAGCGTACCTTCGATCCGGGCTTCCGCATCGAGCTGCACCAGAAGGACCTGAACCTTGCCCTGCAAGGCGCCAAGGCGCTGGGCGTGGCGCTGCCGAACACCGCCACCGCGCAAGAGCTGTTCAACACCTGCGCCGCCAACGGTTGGGCCAAGCAGGACCACTCGGCGCTGTGCCGCGCCATCGAGATCATGTCCAACCATGAGATCGCCAAGGGCGGCGCCAAGTAAGCCAG
Organism: Cupriavidus sp. 05N39; assembly: GCF_056397325.1. Lineage (NCBI taxonomy): Bacteria > Pseudomonadati > Pseudomonadota > Betaproteobacteria > Burkholderiales > Burkholderiaceae > Cupriavidus > Cupriavidus sp. 05N39. Next base: position 93,750 of record NZ_JBFTNE010000002.1, on the reverse strand, counting down.
CAGCACCATCATGGCCTGCCCTGGCAGGCCAGCATCATTCCCCGGCCACGCACGGCCGGGGAAGCAGCACTTCCGGATTCCGTCATGCTAGCCACCGATTCCCACTCCGCCCTGCGGGTGCCCCAGCGCCCGGCCGGTCTTTCCGATCCACGCGCGTTGCTGCGTGACCTGTTCGATACCGCGGTCGCCGCCGTCAGCGCCAGCCATTGCCTGCCGCCGCAACTGCCGCCGCCGCCCAAGGGCCGCACGGTCGTAATCGGTGCGGGCAAGGCGGCCGCCGCGATGGCGCAGGCGGTCGAGACGCACTGGCAAGGTGAACTGTCGGGGCTGGTGGTGACGCGCTATGGACACGGCGCGGCGTGCCGCCGCATCGAGGTCGTGGAAGCCGCGCACCCGGTGCCCGATGAAGCCGGCCAGCGCGCCGCGCAGCGCATGGTGGAACTGGTCAGGGGCCTCACCGCCGACGACCTGGTGCTGTGCCTGATCTCCGGCGGCGGCTCCGCGCTGCTGGCCGCGCCCGCGCCCGGCATCACGCTCGCCGACAAGCAGGCCGTAAGCCGCGCGCTGCTCAAGAGCGGCGCCAACATCGGCGAGATGAATTGCGTGCGCAAGCACCTGTCGGCGCTCAAGGGCGGCCGGCTGGCGTTGCACTGTGCGCCGGCACGCGTCGAGACCCTTTTGATTTCCGATATTCCCGGTGACGATCCCACGCTGATCGCCAGCGGCCCGACGCTGCCCGACGCCACCACCTGCGCCGACGCGCTGGCGGTGATCGCCAAGTACGGCATCGAGGTACCGGCCAATGTGCGCGCGCATCTGGAGAGCGGCGCGGGCGAAACGCCCAAGCCTGGCGACGCGCGTTTCGACGGCCATCGCAGCGCCACGCTTGCCACCGCGCAGCAATCGCTGGCAGCGGCGGCGGCGCGTGCGCGCGAACTTGGCTTCGAGGCGCACATCCTGTCCGACAGCATGGAAGGCGAATCGCGCGACGTGGCGCTGGTGCATGCCGCCATCGCGCGGCAGGTCGCGCAGCACGGCCAGCCGTTCAGGAAGCCCTGCGTGATCCTGTCCGGCGGCGAAACCACGGTGACCGTGCGCGGCAGCGGCCGCGGCGGGCGCAATGCCGAATTCCTGCTGGCGCTCGCCGTCGCGCTGGACGGCCTGCCGGGTGTGCATGCCATTGCCTGCGACACCGACGGCATCGATGGCTCCGAAGACAACGCCGGTGCGTTGCTCGCGCCCGATACGCTGAACCGTGCCGCGGCACGCGGACTGTCTGCGCGCGCGCACCTGGGCAACAACGATGGCTACGGTTTCTTCGCCGGCCTGGACGACCTCATCGTCACCGGCCCGACCCGTACCAACGTGAACGATTTCCGCGCCATCCTGATTGTGTAAGCCACGTGATTGAACAAGGGCGCGCCCTGGGCGCGCCACCCGAGATTGGAAGAGGAGACAAAATGAGACGCCAGCGCAAAGCCAAGATCGTTGCCACGCTCGGACCGGCCAGCACCGATATCGAGGTGATCCGGCAGCTGTTCGAGGCAGGGGCCGATGTGTTCCGCCTCAACTTCAGCCACGGCTCCCACGACGACCACAAGCGCCGCTACGATGCCGTGCGCCAGGTCGAAGCCGAGACCGGCCGCCCCATCGCCGTGCTGGCCGACCTGCAGGGGCCCAAGCTGCGCATCGGCACCTTTGCCGCGGGCAAGGTCGCGGTCAAGGCCGGCGACGTGTTCGTGCTCGACAGCGATCCCGGCCCGGGCGATGCTACCCGCGTGCACCTGCCGCATCCCGAGCTGTTCCGCGTTGCGGCGCCGGGACAGTCGCTGCTGATCGACGACGGCAAGGTGCAGCTGAAGATYGAGTCGGTGGCCAGCGGCAGCATCGTCACGCGCGTGGTGAACCACGGGACGCTTTCCGATCGCAAGGGCGTCAACGTGCCCGACGCGGTGATCCCGATCCCCGCGCTGACCGAGAAGGATCGCAAGGACCTCGACTTCGCGCTGGAACTCGGCGCCGACTGGATCGCGCTGTCCTTCGTGCAGCGTCCGGCCGACATCGTGGAAGCGCGCGAGATCATCGGCACCCGCGCCGGTGTGCTGTCCAAGATCGAGAAGCCCGCCGCGCTGCAACAGCTGGAAGAAATCGTGCGCGTCTCCGATGCGGTGATGGTGGCGCGCGGYGACCTCGGCGTGGAGCTGCCGCCGGAGCGCGTGCCGGGCGTGCAGAAGCGCATCCTGCGCATCTGCCGTCAGCACGGCAAACCCATCGTCATCGCCACGCAGATGCTGGAATCGATGATCGATTCGCCGGTGCCCACGCGCGCCGAAGCCTCCGATGTGGCCAGCGCCATCTATGACGGCGCCGATGCGGTGATGCTGTCGGCGGAATCGGCCAACGGCCGCCACCCGGTACCGGCGGTGGCGATCATGGACCGCATCATCGCCGAGGTGGAGCGCGATCCGCTCTATCGCAACCTGCTGGACGCGCAGCACGAAGCACCGCTGTCCACCCGGCAGGACGCGATCTGCGCCGCGTTGCGCGAAGTCACGCAGATCATCGGCGCGGCCGCCACCGTGACCTACACCTCGTCGGGCTCCACTGCGCTGCGCGCGGCGCGCGAGCGGCCGCACGCGCCCATCGTCAGCATCACGCCGAACCTGGAGATCGCGCGGCGGCTGGCGCTTGCCTGGGGCGTGCATTCCACCGTCAGCCCCGATGTGCAAAGCGTCGACGAGATGGTGAACGCGGCCACCCGCGCCGCGCTGGCCGAAGGCTATGCCGCGCCGGGCGACCAGATCACCATCGCGGCTGGCATGCCGTTCGGCCAGGGCGGCACCACGAACCTGCTGCGGGTGGCCGAGATCGGCGGCACGGAGCCGGGCAAGGCGCTTGCGCTTGGCGCCGGCAGCACGGTGCCGGCGGTTACGGCCTGATACACCACACGCATGCGCCGGCGCCAACGCCGTTGCTATACTGATCGACACACTGTGGCCACTGTCCGGCCGCAGCGATCAACCAGCAATGCGGAGCCACCATGCGTCTCGATGACGAAGCCGAAAGCCAGAATGTAGAAGACCGCCGGGGAGAGGGTTCCGGCGGTTTCGGCGGCTTCGGCGTGGGGCCCAAGACGCTCGGCATCGGCACCATCCTGGTGGCGCTGGCGGCGTCGTATTTCTTCGGCATCGATCCTTCCGTGATCATGCAGGGCGCCTCGGTGCTGCAGGGTTCGCAGCAACAGGCGCCGCAGCAGCAGCATGTGCCCAGCCATCCGCCCGCCAACGACCAGATGACGGTGTTCGTGCGCAAGGTGCTGGGCAACACCGAGCGCACCTGGTCGCATATTTTCGAGACTGACCTCAACCGCCGCTACGCGCCGCCCACGCTGGTGCTGTTCTCCGGCGCCACGCCCACCGCCTGCGGCACCGGCGAGTCGGCCATGGGGCCCTTCTACTGCCCGGGCGACCAGAAGGTCTATATCGACCTGGCCTTCTACGATGAACTGCGCCGCCGCTTCGGCGCCGGCGGCGACTTTGCCCAGGCGTATGTGATCGCCCACGAAATCGGCCACCACGTGCAGAACCTGCTCGGCGTGTCCGGCAAGGTCGACGCCGCGCGCCGCCGCATGGGCGAGGCGCAGGCCAATCAGTTGTCGGTGCGCGTGGAGTTGCAGGCCGATTGCCTGGCCGGCGTGTGGGCCGCCACCGCGGAACGCATGAACCAGCAACTGCTGGAACCCGGCGATATCGAAGAAGGCCTCAAGGCCGCCGCCGCCATCGGCGACGACCGGCTGCAGAAGCAGGCCCAGGGCTATGTCGTCCCCGAAGCGTTCACCCACGGCACCAGCGAGCAGCGCACGCGCTGGCTGCGCCAGGGACTGACTACCGGCGACATCCGCAAGTGCGATACCTTCGCGGCCCGGCAACTCTGAGCCCCGCGCGTCCGCATTGACCGGCCGGAAGCCCGCCCCCCCACCAGGGCGGGGAAAGGAAAAGTGCCTGATCCGTTGTGTAAACATTGTTCACAAAGTGACTGATTGTTTATAATCGCGGCCATGCCCTCCGCCCGCCCGCCGCAACCCAGCCTGCAAGCCCAGCCCGCCGCCGTGCCGTCCGGCAGCACGCCAGCCGTGCCGCTTGCCGCGCGCGCCGGCGTGCCTGTGCGGCCGCCCGCGGCACGTGCGGCTGGTGCCGCGCAGCGCCGCGAGAGCGTGCGCGAGGCCTTCTTCAACGCCGCCCGCGCGCTGTTCGCGGAGGCTGGCTTCGCCGGGGTCACGCTGCGCCGCATCGGCGAGCGCTGCGGTTATAGCGCCGCCGCCATCTACCGGCATTTCGAAGACAAGACCGCACTCCTGTTCGAGGTGTGCGCGCAGGACTGGGTACGGCTGGCGGCCGCGCTGGCCGAGGCCCGGGCCGCCGCCCGCACGGCCGCCGAGGTCCTGCCGGCGGTGCTGGACGCTTACGTGGCGTGGGCCCTGGCCCATCGCCACAGCTATCACCTGATGATGATGATGGGCCTGCCGGCCGACGCCGAACGCGCGATCGACCAGCGCTGGCGCGAGCGTTTCCCCGAGGACCCGGTGGCCGCCGTGCTGCTGGCTTGCGTGCGCGACCAGCAGGCCGCCGCGCTGATCGATGCCGGGCATGACGCCGGCGACGTCACCGACGCGCTGTGGACCGCCGTTCACGGGCTGGCCGCGCTCGACATCACTTTCGAGCACCTGCCGCGCGAGAACCGGCGGCCGCTGGCGCATCGCCAGCGGGTGTTGCTGGCAGCACTGTTGCGTGGTTTCGCGCTGCCTGCCCATTAGGGTCGCCGGACCCCACGGCAACCCTCCCCCCTCCTGCTGTTTCGCCTCACGGCGCTATCCGTACAGTTAGCGCGCCGTCCCACGTTCCATCGCACCGGATCCGCGGCCCGCTGTCGCRCCGGTGCCAGATAACCGAATCTGTCATGGCGTCCTTCTTCCTTCGCCGGCCCGCCTTCGCGTGGGTCATTGCCATCCTCACCATGGTGGCGGGCCTGATTGCCCTCACGCGCATTCCCATCGCCCAGTATCCGGCGGTGGCGCCGCCCACCGTGATCGTCTATGCCGACTATGCCGGCGCTTCGGCACGCACCGTGGAGGACGCCGTGACCGCCGTGCTGGAGCAGCAGATGCATGGCATCCCCGGCCTGCTCTACCTCGATGCCAGCAGCGAGGGCGGCGCCGCCACCATCACGCTGGGTTTCCGCCAGGGCACCGACGCGCAGCTGGCGCAGGTCAATGTGCGCAACCGCGTCATGCAGGCCGAACCGCTGTTGCCGGAAGCGGTGCGCCGCGGCGGCATCTTTGTGGACCAGGCCAGCAGCAGCCCCTTCATGTATGTCTCGCTCGTCTCCGATGGCGGCCAGCTCGACGAAACCGCGCTGGGCGATTTCGCCGCCGGCTCGCTGCTGCCGATGCTGCGCCGCCTGCCCGGCATCGGCAAGGCCGAGCCTTATGGATCCGAGTACGCCTTGCGCATCTGGTTCGATCCGGACAAGCTCAACGCCTACGGCCTCACCGCCGCGGACGTGGAGCAGGGCATCAGGGCGCGCAACGGCGATGTCACGCCCGGCCAGCTTGGCAGCGCGCCGGCGGTGCCGGGCCAGCCCTTCCAGGCGCTGGTGCGCCCGCCCCGGCCGCTGAGCGATCCGGAAGCGTTCGAGCGCATCGTGGTGCGCGGCGGCAGCGACGCCTCGCTGGTGCGGCTGCGCGACGTGGCACGGGTGGAACTGGGCGCCAGCGACTACCGCTACGGCTCGCGCCACGATGGCCAGGTCGCGGCTTCGATCGGCCTCAAGCTGGCCGATGGCGCCAATGTGCTGGCCACTTCGCGCACCGTGCGCGCRGCGCTCGATGAAGCCGCGCGCAGTTTTCCGGCGGGCGTGCGCTATGAGATCTCGTCCGACAGCGCGCAGTTCGTCGAGCGTTCCATCTGGCGCGTGCTGACCACGCTGGGCGAAGCTACGGTGCTGGTCTTCCTGATCCTCTACCTGTTCCTGGGCAACCTGCGCGCCACGCTGATCCCGGTGATCGTGGTGCCGGTGTCGCTGCTTGGCACCGTCGCCTGCCTGTACGCGTTCGGCCTCTCGCTGAACGTGATCACGCTGTTCGGCGTGGTGCTGGCGATCGGCATCCTGGTGGACGACGCCATCGTGGTGGTGGAAAACGTCGAGCGGATCATGCGCGAGGAAGGCGTGGGTGCGATGGAAGCGGCGGCCCGCTCGATGCGCGAGGTGTCGGGCGCGCTGCTGGCGGTCACGCTGGTGCTGTGCGCGGTCTTCGTGCCGATGGCGTTCATGGGCAGCGCGGTCGGCGTGATCTACCGGCATTTCGCCATCACGCTGGCGATCTCCATTGCCTTCTCGCTGTTCTTCGCGCTCTCGCTGGCGCCAGCCATGTGCGCCAGCCTGTTGCGCCATGCGCCGCATCCGGTGCGCGGGCCGCTGGCGTGGTTCGAGCGCGGTTTCACGGCATTTACCGCGCGCTATGCCGGATGGGTGCAGGCGCTGCAGCGCCGCCGCCTGCGCTGGCTGGGCATCTACCTGGCGCTGGCGGTCGCTGGCGGCGTGCTGATATGGCAGATCCCCGCCGGCTTCCTGCCGGACGAGGACACGGGCGAGATTGTGATCGATGTGGAACTGCCGGCAGGCTCCACCCAGGAGGAGACGCGCACAACCGTGGCGGCGCTGGAGAAGTGGCTGCAGGACGGCAAGTATCCGGTGCGCTCCACCTTTGCCGTGCTGGGCTGGAGCAATTCCGGCAGCGGCGAACAGCGCGCCAGCCTGTACCTGGCACTGCAAGACTGGGAGCGGCGCGGTGCCGGGGAGCGCGCTGACGTGCTACTGGCGAGGATGACGGCTGCGCTTGAGGACTGGCCAGGCCGGGGACGCGCGCAGCTCTACGCTTATGGCGGCGCTACCTTGCCCGAACTGGGCAGCACCGGCGGCCTCGACATGCGGCTGGTCGCGCAGCCCGGCACCGGACGCGAGGCGCTCTTCGCCGCCCGCGACAAGCTGCTTGCCGCGGCCAGGGACGAACCCGCGCTCGGCGAGGTCCGTGCCACCACGGCGCAGCCCGCGCCGGCGCTGGACCTGCGCATCGACTACGAGCGCGCGCGCAGCTTCGGCGTGGAGCCCGAGGCCATCCACCATGCGCTTTCCGCCACGCTGGGCTCGCGCTACGTCGACGAAGTGGCGCGCGAAGGCCGTATCCGCCGGGTGATCCTGCAGGCCGACGCGCCTTACCGGATGAACCCCGCCCACTTGTCGCGCGTGCACGTACGCAACGAGCGCGGCGGCATGGTCTCGCTCGGCGCCTTCGCCGAACTGGTGTGGGGCAAGGGTGAAGCCACGCTGGAGCGGTTCAGCGGACTCCCCTCGGTGCGCATCAACGCCGACGTGGTGCCGGGCCACAGCACCGGCACGGCGATGGAGCGGCTCACGGCCATGGTCCGCGAACTGGGCGGCACCTATGACGTGCGCTGGACCGGGCGCGCCTTCGAGCAGCAGCAAAGCGGCGCGCAGGCGCCCTGGCTGTTCGCCTTGTCGTTGCTGTTCATCTTCCTGTGCCTGGTGGCGCTCTATGAAAACTGGACCCTGCCGCTGGCGGTGCTGTTGATCGTGCCCGCCGGCCTGCTTGGCGCGCTGGCGGCGATCTGGCTGCGCGGGATGCCGAACGACGTCTACTTCAAGGTGGGCGGGATCGTGATCATGGGGCTGGCGGCCAAGAACGCCATCCTGGTGGTGGAGTACGCCGAGCAGTTGCGCCGCGGCGGCATGGGGCTGGTCGAAGCTGCCAGCCAGGCCGCCCGGCAGCGGCTGCGTCCGGTGGTGATGACATCGCTGGCCTTTATCCTGGGCGTGGTGCCGCTGGCGATCAGCACGGGAGCGGGTGCGGCGGCGCAGGGCGCGGTCGGCACCGGGGTGCTGGGCGGCATGCTTGGCGCGACCGTGATCGGCGCGCTGGCGGTCCCCTTGCTCTATGTCCTGATCGGGCGCCGGCGTCCCCGGYGCGAGCGGGAATGACGGGCGCGCGCCAGCCTTTGAGGCGTTATGGAATAAGGTGGGATGAACTGCGGGACGGCCGGAGGGATTGAATGTACAGCGGGAGGTACAGCGGGAGCGGCGGGTAAAAATCACCCACCCGGCGGGAGAGAGAAGGAGGAGGAGGTCAGCCGGGCAGGTGGGAGATAAAGCGGGAAAACAGGTGCATAACCGAGGCGGCCACCTAAGTGGCCGCCTGGTAACACGAGGTCTGGATCAGACCTTATAGCCGTACAGCGATCCGTCGCCGGAGCGCGAATTATCCAGCGAGCTGGCAGAGATTTCGCCACTGAAGGCGCGCGCGCCATCGGTGAACGTGTCGAACTTGCCTTGCTTGGCGCCGTCGGTGTACGGGTCGTACTTGCCGGCGCGGGCGCCGTCGGAGAACGTATCGAACTTGCCTTGCTTGGCGCCGTCAACGAACGGATCGAACTTGCCGGTGCGCAACGCATCGGCATAGACGTCGAACTTGCCGACCTTGCTGGTGGCGGGGGCCGCCAGTGCCGCGGCCGATCCGGCCACCAAAAGCACTGCTAACGCGCTGCCCAGGATGCGTTTGGCATTCATTTGGGACTCCTTCAACTGATTGTTTTGTCGCTTTTGTTTTAAGCCGCAGTTACTTGCTGCTCTTTGGCAATCTATGTTGCTATGCGAGCACGGACTGAAGATTAGTGGCTGGGCGCGCAAGGAGAAATACCACTGCGACGAATGGTGCGTTGCGAGTCGTGAAACGCTGGAAGTGCGGACGAACGGCGCGGATTGGCCGCCGGATGGCGCAGCCGGGACGTGGAAACGGCGTGGCGCAAGCGCCTGGCGCGCGGTGCGATAGCCTGCCAGCCCAGGCTGGAGGCCGTCTAGCGCCGGGCAACGGTGCGCGCGGGCGCTCGTGGGACCGGTGTGCGCAACGCTGCCTGCGGCGCGCGAGGACGCCGCGATCGGCGTCCTGAAAGCGCACGTGAGATGCCCTGAATGTGCCTGCTGCGGCCTTAAACGGTGTACTGGCCGTTGGCCTCGGGCTGGAACGACAATTCGACCACCGTGACGCTTTGCTCGCGTCCGTCCGGCAGGCGGTAGCTCACGGTCTGGCCGGCGCGCGCCCCCAGCAGGACGCGGCCGATCGGCGACAGCACCGACAGCCGGCCCTCGTCGAAATCCGCGGTGTCCGGATACACCAGGGTCCAGCGGCGYGGCGTGGCCTCGCCTTCCAGCACGCACAGCATGCTGGAGTTCATGGTGACGACATCCTTCGGAATGGCATCGGCCGGCACGATGGCGGCGCGCTCCAGGATGCTGTCGAGCATCTCGGCCAGCGGGGCGGCGCCGGCACGCCCGGCAATGCGCTCGAGGCGGGTTACGTCGAGCTCGGTAAGGTAAAGGGTCGGTTGTTGCTTGGACGAAGCCGTCATGATGAATCCTCGCTAAGTGGCGATGCGGCGACCCAGGGCGGCTGGAGCGATCCGTCATGGATCGGCTCCGGGCACTGCTAGGTCATGGAATAAGGGGCCGTCAGGAACGGCGGGAAAACCGCGAACAGGGAGTGACTCGGCCCGGTTCGGCGCTTGCCTGCGTTGGGGGGAACGTCAGGCTGGGAACCGGGCAGGATCAAGCGGTGCGCTGATCCGGCGGCAGGCAATAGCCTGTGTGGCTTGCGCGCGCGGCGCCTGCGCTACGCGCGCGGACGCGCCGGCCTGCCCGATACGGGCAAGCTCGACAGCGGTCAGCGACAGGCAGCTAAGCGTCATTTACGTGCGGCAACTATTGGATGGAAATTCGGGAAAGCGCGCCACGCGGTGGGATCGATGAGAGCAATGGCTCACTCAAATGTCTCGTCGCGGGACCGTGCCGCCGCGCTTTTCACCAGCTTGGTGCGCGGCAAGTTGAGGAATCGTAGCATAGCCGGCACCGTTCAGCACCGGGGCGCAACCCTAGCCTTGATCCACGGCATGCGGATGGCATTCGCAGGCGGCGCCGGCCGCGGCCTGCTGCAGGTTCTGCAGGATGCCGCACTCGCTGGCCGGATGGGGCTGGTCGCAGGTGTGGCGCAGCGCCCGCAATTGGCCCTCCAGGGCCTCGAGCGCAACGCGCTGCGCATGGATCTGCTCGATCTGGCGATCCAGCAGGGCGTTGATGTCGTCGCAGGCGAGTGTCGGATCCCGCTCGAAGTCGCGCAGGCGCCGGACGTCGGACAGGCTCATGCCCAGCGAGCGGCAGTGGCGCACGAAATTGAGCTGCAGCAGATGGCTGTCGCCATAGCGGCGATAGCCGTTGTCCTCGCGCTGGGGTGCGTCAAGCAGCCCTTCGCGCTCGTAGTAGCGGATGGTTTCCACGTCGCAACTGCTGTGTTTTGCCAATTCACCGATACGCATGCCGACTCCAGATCACTCCTGCACCCAAGCAAAATCCCCGTAGTAATTACAGGGTCGTATGCAGTGTAGACCACGGGGGCGGGTCTTGCCAGCTCTCTGGAAGCTGGACGCAGCGGCTCAGGCCGGGGCCGGTCCTCGTGCCTGGTCGCGCAAGGTGAGCGCACGCGGCGCGAAGGCCGCGCGCACCACTTCCACCGCCAGTTCGGGCCGGGCGGCGCCGCACATGAAGACATCCACGGCGGCAAAGCCGTATTCCGGCCAGGTATGGATGCTGATATGCGATTCTTTGAGCAGCAACACCCCGGTCACGCCAAGGCCCGGCCCGAAATGCCGGAAGCGCGCATCGACCACGGTGGCGCCGGCGGCCTGCGCCGCCTGGTAAAGCACGCGCTCGACCAGGGCGGCATCGGCCAGCAGTTCGCTGGCCACGCCTTGCAGGTCGGCCAGCAGGTGGTGGCCGAGCACGGCCGGACAGGGTAACGCCGGCGCATTCATGCCTGCGCGCTCACTTGTGTCCGCCGCCGGAGGACCAGCCGCTGGAGCCGGAAGAGCCGCCACTCCAGCCGCGCGCACTGCTATAGCCCGAGGAAGAGCCCGAGCGGCCGGTATCGCCGATGTTGAAGAAGGTCGTGCCGAACAGCACGATGATGCCGTAGACGAGGTAAAGCAGACGCACGCTGTCTTAGTCCTTTCCGGCCCAGCGCTGGACCAGCCAGATCGGCGCCCACAGCAGCAGGAAGCCGACGACGATGGTGAACCATCCGCGGTCGGTGACAAGGGCCACCGGCACGTTGAGGATCGCGAGGAGGATGGCGTAGACCTTGGCGCTCTTGCGGCAAAAAGCGAGGTCATCGGTGCTGCCCGCGCGCGTGCCGGGCGAGGCCCGGGCCGCCTCGGCCAGCCCGGGGCTGGACTTGAACCACAGCGCGACCTGGGAGCGCGGCACGGTGGTGGACAAGGTCCAGACGATCTCTGTATCGGAAGTCTCGCGCGTGAGCCGGCGCGCGGGCTTGCCGAACTCGGTCAGGCGCGTAGTGTCGCCCACCTTGACGTGCCAGTTGAAGGTGCCGGCCGCGTACAGCACCTCGCTCTGGTAGTCGTAGCCCTGCTGGAAGGTCTGGCCCTGGTAGCTCGCGGCGGTACCGGACACCATGCGCGGCCAGGTGTCGAGCACCTCGACCCGGTCCCAGCCGCTGTCCTGTTCGACCAGCCACATCAGGCCGCGCTGCTCGTTGAACAGCAGGTACTCGACCCAGGTGGAGGCTTCGTCCTCGTCGTTGTCGGTGCATTGCATCAGCCCCAGCACCGTGTAGGGCTTGCCGTCGATGCTGCCGGTATCGCCCGGCGCCAGGCTGGTCCGCAGCGCATCCAGCTCGCGCTGCTTCTCCAGCACCAGCGCGGTCGAGGTGGTGCAATCGATCTCGCTGTGGCAACTCGGGCAGACCACGAAGCTGGCCACGCCCGCGCGGTAGGCGATGGCGCCGCCACAGCCCGGGCAGGCCAGCGGCACGGCCTTGCCCCGATAGCGGTCGGCGGTGCCGGCGATCTGGTCGGTCTCGCGCAGCAGCTGGCACTTGAGCTGGTCGAGCTTGACCGCCTGGCCGGTATAGATGGCCGGCGGATCGCCGTCGGCGTAGTCGAGCGTCAGGAAACGGCCCTCGTCGCGGAAGTCCGCCACCTGCGCGGTCCAGCCCGCGCCGACCGTGAACGGCAGTTCGCCCTGGCCACCGGTGCAGCGCGCGCTGCGCACATCGCTGGCCAGGTAGCGATGCTTGTCGAAGTACAGGGGCGTGCCCGGCGTGAGCTGGTCATGGCGCGGCAGCGTCACGCCGTTGAGCTGGGCGGCGGATTGCTCGGCCGTGACGCGCCGGGTCAGCATGTACTGGCCGGAGGCATCGGCCAGCCAGCCGTCGCTGCCGTCGTCGAACAGCACATACCACTCGTTCCACAGCCCGGCGTCGTAGCGCAGCTGGATGCGGCCGACCAGCGTGAAGCCCTGGCCATCCCACTGGCCCGAGGTATGGAGCTGCAGCGGCGTGTAGTCCTCCAGCACGGCGGACATCTTGCCGATGTCCCTGACCGTGTCGGCGTCCTTGAGCAGCGTGCTGTGGCAGTACTCGCACACCACCATCACGGCGGCCGACGAGCGAAAGGCCGCCGGCGCGCCGCAACTTGGGCAATTGATTTCTTGCATGCGTCCGCTACGCTCAGCCGACCAGCTTCTTCAGGATCTCGGCCTTGGCGGTATCGAAGTCGGCCTGGGAGATCAGGCTCTTGTCGAGCAGGTCCTTGAGCTTCTGCAGCCGCGCGGCGGGATCGTCCGCGGGTGCCGCAGCCGGAACCGCAGCCGCCGCAGCGGGCGCGGCGGGCTGTACGCCAGCGGCGGCGCCAAGCCCGCCCGCCATTGCCTGGCCCATCACCGCGCCGGCCGCCAGGCTGGCGCCCAGCCCGGCCACGCCGCCTTCGTTCTGCGCGGCCAGCGGGATCGAGGTGGCGACCTGGTACTGCGTGTACTTCGCCATATCGCCCATCATGCCCATCGAGATGCGGGTGTCGATGGCCTTCTGCAGTTCCTCCGGCAGCGACACATTGGTCACCGCGAAATTATCCAGCGCCACGCCATAGCGCTCGAACTCCGGCGCCAGCTTGTCGCGGATGGTCTGCGACATCAGCGCCTGGTTGGCGGCCATGTCGAGGAACGGCACCGAGGCGCCGCCCAGCGTGGACGTCATGGTGGCGATCAGCAGGTTGCGCAGCTGCTCTTCCACCTCGTCGCGGGTGTACTCCGCGCGCGTGCCGCTGATCTCCGTGTAGAACCTGGCAGCATCGGCGATCTTGTACGAGTACAGGCCGAAGGCACGCAGCCGCACCATGCCGAAATCGGCGTCGCGGATGGTGATGGGCTGGGCGGTGCCCCACTTGCGGCCGATCTGCAGGCGGGTGCTGAAGAAGTAGACGTCCGACTTGAAGGGCGACTCGAACAGCTTGTCCCAGTTCTTCAGGTAGGTCAGCACCGGCAGCGTCTGCGTGGTGAGCTTGTGCATGCCGGGCCCGAACACGTCGGCGATCTTGCCTTCGTTGACGAACACCGCCATCTGCGACTCGCGCACGGTCAGGCTGCCGCCGTACTGGATTTCCATATCCTCCATCGGGTAGCGCCAGGCGAGTACGCCGTCGCTGTCCTCGGTCCATTGGAGGATGTCGATAAACTGCTTCTTGATGAACGATCCGATGCTCATGGCGATCCCCAAAGTTCTCAGCAAATTCCCAGCAAATCCGGCCAGTCAGGACAGGCACGCGGCGTTGATCGCCCCGACCGTCACCGAGATGGCGCCCATCAGCCCGCCCATGCCGATATTGTTCGACTCGATCGCGGTGTCCATGTCGGGCAGCGCGCGCGTCAGCCCGGCGTAGGCCAGCGCCTGGACCAGCATCGCGCCCACCGACCACACCAGGAACATCAGGAAGGTGTCGTTGTGCTGGATGCTGGACGACAGCGTAAAGCAAAAACCGATCATCGCTCCCGACAGCGACAGCGCCGCCGCGAGGTTGCCCTGGCGGATCAGCGCGAACTCGCGAAAGGGCGTGATCCTGGTGTAGACTCCGACGAACACTGCCAGCAGGGCAAGGCCAGCCAGCAAGTGCAGCACGTAGGCGTAGATGGCTTGCATCGTTGTTATTCTCCGGCGGGTTCCACGACTGTGTTCCGGTTCAACTTTTGGCAGTATCTTGCCGGCTACGCTGCCGCGCCGGCGCTCAAGTATATCGTTGTCCATTTCCAGCAATGACAACAATTTACAGCGTGCCAGGCCGATCCTGTATCGCGGCTCGCCTGCTCCCCTCCCTCCCCTGCCCATCCGATCCCGACCGCCGACCCGACTGATTACCTGATGCGCGACCGTACCCTTGTTCTTTCGGTGTTGATCGTGGCGTCCTGCGGGCTCGGCTACGAGCTGATCGCCGGCGCCCTGTCCAGCTACCTGCTGGGCGATTCCATCCTCCAGTTCTCTTCCATCATCGGCTGCTACCTGTTCGCCATGGGCGTAGGCTCCTGGCTGTCGCGCTATGTGAAGGACGAAGACGTGCTGGCGCGCTTCATCGATATCGAGATCCTGATCGGACTGCTCGGCGGCATCTCCGCCGCGCTGCTGTTCGTGGTGTTCGCGTGGCTGTCGGCACCCTTTCGCACCGCGCTCTACGCCATGGTGTTCGTGCTCGGCGTGCTGGTGGGCATGGAGATCCCGCTGGTCATGCGCGTGCTCAACACACGCCGCACCGCTTTCAGCGAACTGGTCAGCCGCGTGCTTACCTTCGACTACCTCGGGGCGCTGGCGGTCTCGCTGGTGTTCCCGCTGGTGCTGGCGCCGCGCCTGGGCCTGTCGCGCACCGGCTTCCTGTTCGGCATGCTCAATGCCGGCGTGGCGCTGGCCACCATCCACATCTTCCGCGACGAACTCAAGCCGGTCATGTCGCGCATGCTGCGTGCCTCGCTGGTGCTGGTGCTGCTGGCCGGCGGCTTCCTGGCTTCCGGGCGGCTCACGCACTGGGCGGAGCGCGGCATGTTCGGCGACGAGATCATCCACAGCGAAAGCACGCCGTACCAGCGCCTGGTGATCACGCGCTGGAAGGATGACCTGCGCCTCTATATCAACGGCAACCTGCAATTCTCCTCGCGCGACGAGCATCGCTACCACGAGGCTTTGGTGCATCCGGTGCTGCAAGCGCTGCCCTGGGCGCGCCGCGTGCTGGTGATCGGCGGCGGCGACGGGCTGGCGGTACGCGAGATCCTCAAGCACAGGAATATCGAGCACGTCACGCTGGTCGACCTCGACCCGGCCATGACCACGCTGTTCTCGCGCAGCGAACCGCTGGTGGCGCTGAACCAGGGCTCGCTCAAGGATGCGCGCGTGCAGGTGGTCAATGCCGATGCCGCGCAATGGATGGAACAGCACAACGAGATGTTCGACGCCATCATCGTCGACCTGCCCGACCCGTCCAACTTCGGGCTCGGCAAGCTGTACTCGGTGCCGATGTACAAGCTGATGTCGCACCATCTCGCCGAGAAGGGCTATGCGGTGGTGCAGTCCACGTCGCCCTACTTCGCGCCGCGCTCGTTCTGGGATATCGACGCCACGCTGCGCGAAGCGGGCCTGCATACCTGGCCTTACCACGCCTACGTGCCGTCCTTCGGCGAGTGGGGCTTCATCCTGGCGGCCAAGCGCGCCGACTACACGCCGCCGACGCGCTACAGCGTGCCGCTCAGGTTCCTCGACGCCGACAGCACCGCGCTGATGTTCCGCTTCCCCGCCGACATGGCGCCGCGCGAGGCGCGCGCGAACCGGCTCAACGAGCAGACGCTGGTGCATGATTTCGAGCAGGACTGGCGCAATGTCATTCGCTGATTGCCGTTGCCTGCACGGGGAGCCCGAATGGACCGCCGCCGCTTCCTGATCGCCGGCGCCGGCACGGCCGGCCTGGGCTTGCTCTCCGGCTGCGACCGGCTGGGCGACGATGCCAGCCGCTTCCTGGCGGGCGTCGGCCTGCGCGAGCCCGCGCCCGTCGTGTTGCGCCCCGGCATGGCCGAAGGCCATGCGCTGCGCGATGCCGCCAGCTGGCCGTCGGCCGTACCCGCGCAGGACGAGATCGTGACCGACGTTGCCATCCTCGGCGGCGGCGTGGCCGGGCTCAGCGCGGCGTGGCAGCTGGCGCGCGGCGGGCTGAAGGATTTCGTGCTGGTGGACGGGCCGGAGTTCGGCGGCAATGCGGCGGGCGGCAATTTCGGCGCCGACCTGGCCTTCCCGCGCGGCGCGCACTACCTGCCGCTGCCCTCGCCCGAATCGACGCATATCCGCGAGATGCTGGCGGATACCGGCGTGATCCGGCGCGACCCCTTCGCCGCGCGGCCGGAGTTCGACGAGCGCGCGCTGGTGCATGCGCCCGACGAGCGCCTGCTCTTCGACGGCAAATGGCACGACGGCCTGCTGCCCAGCGATGCCGTGCCGGACGAGGAGGCCGCGCAGCACGCACGCTTCCTGGCCCGCGTCGAGCAGCTCAAGGCCGCGCGCGGCAGCGATGGACGCAAGGCCTTCGCCATTCCGCTGGCGCTGGCCTCGCAGGATCCGGCCTGGACCGCGCTGGACCGGCAAAGCATGCGGCAATGGATGCTGGCCGAAGGCTATACGTCGCCCACCCTGCATACGTATGTGGACTACTGCTGCCGCGACGACTACGGCGCGGGCCACGAACTGATCTCCGCCTGGGCCGGCCTGTATTACTTCGCCAGCCGCGCGGGCCATGCGAGCGATGCCGCCGACGGCGCCGTGCTGACCTGGCCCGACGGGCTGCATGCGCTGGTGACGCGGCTCTCGGCGCGGATCGATGCGCACCGCGGCGCGGGGCAACAGGCCAGCGCGCAGCCCTGGCGCCGCCCCGGCATGGCCTTGCAGGTACGGGAGCAAGGCCGGGAGGTCTCGGTACTGTGCGCCTGGTGGCCGGACGGCGTGGGCGCCCGGCCGCCGCGCCTCTACCGCATCCGTGCGCGCCGCGTGATCTGCGCCATGCCGCTGCATGTGGCCGCCCGTGTGGCGCCGCTGCGTGAATTCGGATTCGACCCGGCGCGCCACCTGCCGCCCAGCGCGTCGTGGATGGTGTCGAGCTTCCGCCTGCGCGGCTTCCCGCCGGAGGCAGCCGGCGTACCGCTGGCCTGGGACAACGTGGTGCACGGCGGGCGCGGGCTGGGCTATGTGGTGAGCACCCATCAGCTGATCCGGCAAGCGATGCCGGCGGCCACGGTGTTCACCGCCTACTGCCCGCTCGACGCTGCCGCCGACCCGGGCGCGGCACCGCGCCCGCTCGCCGACACCCGCCGCTGGCTGGCGGAGGCCAGCCCCGCCGAACTGATGGACTATGCCACCACCGACCTGCGCACGGCTTACGGGCGCGCCTTCTGGCGCCACGCCGACGCGGTGGAGATCACCGTGCGCGGGCATGCCATGGCCTCGCCGCGCACCGGCTTTCTCGGCAACGCAGGCGCAGCGGCGCTGCGCGCTGCCGATGGGCGCGTCCTGTTCGCCCACGCCGACCTGTCCGGCGTTTCAGTGTTCGAGGAAGCGGCCTGGTGGGGAACCCGCGCCGCGCAAAAAATCCTCGGCTAAGTGTCCGGATGTGATGCTTGCGGTACTACATGTGGCAATGCCGCATCCTGTAGAATTCTCGCCACGGATTCGTGTCGAATCCCCATATCGAGCGATCCCAAACCAATCTATTTGTGCGCGCCATCCGCTTCCTGCTGCTGCTTCTGATGCTTGCCGTCATGCCCTTCCAGAGCTGGGCAGGCGCGGGCGTGTGCGCGGTCGGCAACGCGGCGTCGCATGGCTGGGCGCAGCCGGATTCGTGCGGCGCGGCGGCGCAGGCGGCACAAGATGCCGCATACGCCGCTGTAGATAACCGGGATCGCGCCGACGCGGCCGCTGCCAGCATCGCGGCGGATCCCGACGAAGCCCCGGGCTCCGCTGATCTTGGCGATCCTTCGCAGCCCGGCGCCGACCTGGCCGAATCCCTGTTGCCGGCCTCGCCCCTGCGCTTTGTCGCCGGGCTCGCCGGTAGCGGCGCGCCCACACACCGCGCCGGCGCATTGCCCGACCCCGACCTTCCTCTCCAGCAGCGCCCACCCAGCGCCTGATGCTCTCCCCGCGCGCAAGCTGGTCTTGCGCGCACTCGTTGTTCGCCCTTGCGATTTTTCCGTTGGCCGTGAGCACCCGGCGTGCCCGCGATGACCGCAATGCGCGCGCCTGGTTTCCCCACTGTATCGATCACTTCCTCACATCAAAACATGAAACGCGTCCTCCTATTCCTGGCGACCAACCTCGCCGTCATGCTTGTCCTCAGCTTCACCGCCAGCCTGCTGGGCGTGAACCGCTTCCTGACCAGCAACGGGCTCAACCTCGGCATGCTGCTGGTCTTTGCCGCGCTGATGGGCTTCGGTGGCTCCTTTATTTCGCTGCTGATGTCCAAGACCATCGCCAAGTGGTCCACCGGCGCGCAGGTCATCACCCACCCCGGCAACAGCACCGAACTATGGCTGGTGCAGACCGTGCAGAAACTGGCCGACCGCGCCGGCCTGCCGATGCCGGAAGTCGCCATCTATGAAGGCGAGGCCAACGCCTTCGCCACCGGCGCCACCAAGAAGAACTCGCTGGTGGCGGTCTCCACCGGCCTGCTGCAGACCATGTCGCATGACGAAGTGGAAGCCGTGCTGGCGCATGAGGTGGCCCACATCGCCAACGGCGACATGGTCACGCTCACGCTGATCCAGGGCGTGGTCAACACCTTCGTGATCTTCCTGGCGCGCGTGGTGGGCTACTTCGTGGATTCGATGCTGCGCAAGAACGATGAGGAATCGAGCGGCCCCGGCATCGGCTACATGATCACGGTGGTGGTGTGCGAGATCGTGTTCGGCATCCTGGCCAGCATCATCGTGGCTACCTTCTCGCGCCACCGCGAATACCGTGCCGATGCCGGCGCGGCCAGGCTGATGGGCAGCCCGACGCCGATGGTGGCGGCGCTGCGCCGCCTGGGCGGACTGGAGCCGGACGGCCTGCCGCAGAACATGCAGGCCATGGGGATCGCCGGCGGCAAGTCATGGCTGTCGCTGTTCTCCAGCCACCCGCCGATCGAGGAGCGGATTGCTGCGTTGCAGGCCAAGGGCTAAGCGCCTTTCGTCCGCCCCCTCTGCCACTTGGTGGGAGAGGGGGGAAGCCACCGCTACGCAACCTCCCCCCGCTCCGCCGGCCTGGTCCTGAACGCCGCCCGGTACCGCTCCGGCGTGGTCTGCACATGCCGCTGGAACGCCTGCCGCATGACGTCGGCATTGGCAAAGCCGGTGGCATGGGCGATGCCTTCCAGCCGCCGCCCGTCCTCTTCCAGCATGCGCCGCACCGCCTCCACCCGCAGCCGCTCGACGTAGCGCGCCGGTGTCTCGCCGACCTGCCGCGCGAACACGCGCGCGAAGTTGCGCGGGCTCATCGCCACGCGCTCCGCCAGCACGGGCACCGACAGGTCGCGCGCCAGGTGCTCCGCCATCCAGCCCTGCAATTCACGTAATTCCGGACTCTGCGCGCTCTGCGCCTGCAGCAAGGTGGAGAACTGCGCCTGGCTGCCGGGCCGGCGCAGGAACAGCACCAGCTCGCGCGCGACAGCCAGCGATGCGGCGTGGCCTAGATCGTCCTCCACCAGCGCCAGCGCCAGGTCCATGCCCGCGGTGACGCCGGCCGATGTGTACAACTGGCCGGCGCGAATCCAGATCGGGTCCGGGTCCACCTGCACCAGCGGATGGCGCTGCGCCAGGCGCGCGGCGTGGCGCCAGTGGGTGGTGGCGCGATGGCTGTCGAGCAGGCCGGTGCGCGCCAGCACGAAAGCGCCGGTGCAGACCGCGCCCAGGCGGCGCACGCGCGGCGCCTGCTCGCGGATCCAGCCGATCAGCCGCTCGTCCTCGGCCGCCGCCGCATGGCCCGAGCCGCCGGCGATCAGCAAGGTATCGATCGGGCCTGACAGCATCTCGCCGATGCGGTGATACGGCGCATCCGCCAGCAGCCGGATGCCGCTCTCGGTGCACACCAGGCCGTCGTCGCGCACGCTGGCGATGCGGATCTCGTAGGCGGGCGAGCGCCGTCCGTCGAGCCGGTTGGCATGGCCGAACACGGCGCTGGGGCCGGTGACGTCAAGCTCCTGCGCGGGGTCCGGCGCGACCAGCACCACGATGCGCGGCGGGTCGGATGGCAAGGGAGGGCTGGATGGCATGGATGATGGTCTCGACGAGAGTGTGTATGCGTGCCAGCCGCCGATCATACTGGCGCCGGCCGTCACCCCGCCAGCGCCGCCGCGCGTGGCGCTTGCCGTTGCCAGCCCAGCGTGACCAGCAGCGCCACCCCCAACGCGGGCAGCACCGCCAGGTTGACCGCCTGCCAGCCATGGCGGTATAGCACCTGGCCGGCGGCAAGCGTGGCCAGCGCGGTCAGCGCGGCGGCCGAGAATTCGGCCAGCGCCTGGGTACGCGCGCGCTCCGCGGGCCGGTAGCTCTCCGCCAGCAAGGTGGTGCCGCCGACAAACATGAAATTCCAGCCAACGCCCAGGCACAGCAATGCGACGTAGAAGGCCGGCAGTGCTGTCGACGCCAGGGCCACCAGCGAACCCATCGCAGCGAGCGCGATGCCGCACATCAGCATCGGCCCGCGGCCAAAGCGCTGCAGCAGCCAGCCGGAGAAGAAGGATGGCGCGTACATCCCGACGAGGTGCCACTCGATGATCTGCGCGCCCTGCTTGATGGTGTGGCTGCACGCCACCGCGGCGATCGGCGTGGCGGTCATCACGAACATCATCACCGCATTGCCGATGCCGTTGTTGGCGAAGGCCGCGAGGAAGACCGGCTGGCGCGCGATCTCGGCCAGCGGGCGCGCGGGGAGTGCCGTGTCGCCGTGCCCGGCGGCTACCGCGGCGGCGGCTTGGGCGGGCGGCTCCCGGTAGCCGAAAACCAGCAGCAGAACCGTGGCGAGACCGAACACCGACACCACCGCGTAGGAGCCCGCGAAGGGCTGCGCCACCATCAGGTTGCTGCTCCACGCCGCGATGGCGGGGCCGCACACGGCCGCCACCACGCCGCCGGTCAGCACCGTGGAGATCGCGCGCGGCTTGTCGGCAGGCGCGGCGGCATCGGCGGCGGCCAGCCGGTAGAAGCGCGCGAAGGCCTGGAACACGCCGACCAGCGCGGTACCCACGCAGAAGGCGGCGAAGTCATGGTGCGCGATCGCCCACACGGACACCAGCCCGCCGGCGCAGCACGCCAGCCCGCCGAGGCTGAATGCCGCGCGGCGGCCCAGCCGCTCGATCAGGAAGGCGGCGGCGATGGCGGTGAGGGCCGATGCGACGGTGATCAGCGCAAACGGCAGCGTGGCAAGCGCCTTGTCAGGCGCGAGCGTGTAGCCGACCAGCCCGGTCAGCGTCAGATCGACGGACAGGGCCGAGGTAAACAGGGCCTGGCAGATTGCCAGGACCCGGGCCTGGGACATCGCGGGACGTGCCATCGGGCGCTCCGGTGTAAGGGCGGTGGGGATGACACCGAGCGTAAGGAATATGGCGCCGTGGCGGCTGACAATGATCCGCAGATTTCTGCCAACCAGCGCGAAGGCGAGACGGCACCTGGCCGGCTAGTTGAACACGTCCTGCCGGTACTGCCCCTGCGCCACCATCGCCGCAAGCCGGTCGGACGCCGCGGCCTTGCTCATGCCGCCCTGCTGCGCGGCGATCTCGATCAGCGTGCGGCGCACCGCCGGCGCCATCAGCCGGCCATCGCCGCACACGTAGATCGTGGCGCCGTCCTGCAGCATCGCCCACACGGTTTCGCGATCGCGCCATAGCAGATGCTGCACATAGCGCTGGTCCGGCGCGCCGGCGGTGGAATAGGCGGCATGCGCCTGCACCACGCCCCCGGCCTGCCAGCGCGCCACATCGTCGCGGTAGAGCCAGTCGTGCTCCGGATGGCGGCAGCCGTAGTAGAGACGGCTGGCTGCCACCGCCTGGCCAGCTGCCATTTGCGCCGCGCGCTCTTCCAGGAATCCGCGGAACGGCGCGATGCCGGTGCCTGGCCCGACCAGGATCATCGGCCGCGCCGGATCGGGATCGGGCGCGAAGGCCGGATTGGGCGTACGGATCGCCGCCGCCACCACGGCGCCCGGCGCGAGTCCCTGCAGCCAGGTGGATGCCACGCCGCGGAACAGGCCGCGGCCCGACAATGCCGCCGACAACACCATGCCGACGGTGATCGTCGCCACGTCGGGCGATACCGCCGGCGACGAGGCGATAGAGTAGAAGCGCGGGCGCATCGGCACCGTGCAGGCCAGCAAGCCCGGCAGCGTCAGCGCGATCGCGGGATGGCTCACCAGCACGTCCACCAGCCCCAGCCGCTGCGCGGCGACGCGCGCGGCGTAGCCGTCTTCCGCATGGTCCGACCCGAGCCGTTCCAGCGCCGCGCGCGTGAACGGGCAGCGCGTGTATTGCACCAGCGTGCGCAGCGTCTGGCGCGACACCACGTCCTGCAGTTCGATGAAATGTGTCAGCAGCGCGCGCAAGGGCAGCGCCTCCTCCAGCGGCAGGCCGCGCGCGGCGGATGCATGCGCGGCGGACAGCGTCACCATGGCCTCCGGATCGAGATCGAGCCGCTCGCACAGGTCGCGTACGGTGGCCGGATGGTTCTGCGGATAGACCGCGAGATGATCGCCGGTGGCATAGCTCGCGCCTTCGGGCAGGCGCAGCCGGATATCGCGCGTGGAAGTGCGCGGCGCTTCCTGCGCAAAGTCCCACAGGCCGGCAGGATCGTTCACCAGTTCGGTGTTGGCCAGCACCGTGAAGGCCTGCGTCGACGGCGGCAGCGTGCCGGCGCGGATCGTGGCGATATCGCGCAGGCGCACTTCGATGTGGCTCGCGCCCGCCGCATCGGGCGCCGCGCCCTGCTCCACACGCAGCGCCTGCAGCGATTGCCACAGCCCGGCGAGCCACGACTCCGCCGCCTGGTCGAAATCGCCGTTGCCGTCGGCTTCACCGCGCGCGAGCAATGGCGTGGCGCCGGCAGCGCCGAAGAAGTCGTGCAGGCGTTTGGGGAATGCCTGATAGGTGGCCCACTGCGAATTGCCGCAGCCGAGCACGGCAAAGCGCAGGTCTCCGGCGCGATAGTTATCCACAGCCGCGCCGTCGAGCATGGCCTCGAAGCGCCGCGCCGAATCGGGCGCGCGGCCATTGTAGGTGGCCGCCACGATCACCGCCAGGCCTTCGGCGGGCAGCGCGCCAATCGCGTCATCCAGGTCGCGCAGCGTGGCATGGAAGCCGGCCGCCAGCGCACCGGCGTGGATCTGCTCGGCCAGTTCGCGCGCGGTGCCCAGGCTCGACCCGCACAGTACGGCAAGGGCCTGGCCATTGCCCCGCACCGCCGGGCGTTGCGACTGGACGCTGGCCGCGCCGGCCGCCGCGGCGGCGGCGATGCGCTCATGCGGTCGGCGCCTGCGCGCCCTCAACGTGAACGCATCCGGCTTCAGGGTCAGCGTTTCCTTGATGCGGAACTGGTAGTCGTGCGGATCGCTGAACTGGAAGTTGCGCAGCATCAGCGCCAGCGCCAGCTTGGCCTCGGTGAGCGCGAACTGGCGCCCGATGCAGGCGCGCTCGCCATTGCCGAACGGCTTGTAGGCGTGCGGATGGAGCCTGGCTTCGTGCTCCGGCAGGAAGCGGTCGATGTCGAAGCGTTCGGGATCGGCCCACACCTTGGGGTCGCGGTGCAGCGCGGTGAGCACCACCGAAACGCGGCGGTTCTTGTGGATCAGGTAGCGCCCCCCGATCACGGTGTCCTCGAACGGCGCCACCGCAAAAGCGGGCGCGGTGGGCCACAGGCGCAGTGTTTCCTTGAGCACGCGGTCGATCACCTGGAGCCTGGCAAGGTCGGCATAGACCGGCGGTGCATCTCCCGGCAGCACGGCATCCACTTCGGCATAGGCCTGCGCCAGCACGCCGGGATTACGCAGCAGTTCGTACAGCGCGAAGGTCAGCAAGCCGCTGGTGGTCTCGTGCCCTGCGATCAGGAAGGTGATGACCTGATTGCGGATATTCACATCGTCCAGGCGCTGGTCGGTGTCGGGATCGCGCGCGTCCAGCATCAGGTTGAGCAGGTCGTGCGCCGGCGGCTGGCCGGCATCCTTCCCGGCCGCGGCGCGGCGTTGCCTCACCACCTCGTCCACCAGCTCGCGCATGTAGCGGATGTCCTCGGCGAACTTGCGGTGCGCCGCGTGCATGAACTTGTCCTGCAGCGCGAAGCGGGTCAGCTTGCCCATGGCCTCTTCCAGCGCGCCGACCATCGCATCGATAAAGGGGTGGAGCTGCTCGCGCGAGAATGAATCGAAGTCATAGCCGAAACCCGACAGCGCGATGGTGTCCAGCGTGAGCCGGGTCATGTCGTCGGCGAGCGCGATGTCGGTGTCCGCGCCCTGGCGGTCCCATTTGTCGACCAGGCGGTTGGCCACGCGCAGCATCACGTCGAAGTAGCCTTTCATCGCGCGCTGGCTGAACGCCGGCATCAGGATGCGGTGGGCGCGTCCCCAGTTCTCTTCCTCCCCGTGCGCGGTGAACAGGCCGTCGCCTGCCAGGTCGCGCAGGTAGGACAGCGGCGGCCCGACGATCTTGCGAAAGCGCTGCCCGTCCGACAGCTCGCCCGCCAGCGCGGCATCGCTGACGAACGCCACGCGGCGCCCGGCGAAATCAAGTTCGAAGATGCCACCGAAATGGCGGCTGCGTGCCAGCAGATGCTGCGCGACCTTGCCGGGCGTGACTTGCAGCAGGTTGCCGACCAGCGGCCAGCCGGCGTCGCACGGAATCGGCGCGAGGGCGGACACGGCCGGCGCGGCGGACAGGGTTGCGGCGGGCACGGCGGGAGCGGAGTCGCGCTGCATGGTCGGTTCACCTGGTGGTAGTCGGCGAGCGGATCGCCAGGATTGGGCCAAGGGGCACGCGGCCGCCTTGTGTCTCTTGTTCGTTATTTTCTTGCGGGGTGCATCGCTGCCCCCGCAAGTCGGCGTAGACATTCGTCTACTTTTGCAGCAAAGTAGACGAATGTAGACCGAGTGTCAATTCCAAACCGAAGCATGACCACGCCGGGGTATCCCGGCATTAACTTTTTGGCTGTGACCATGGAAGACGTTGCCGGCGGCAAACGCAAACTGATCGACGCGGCGCTGCGCCTGGCCGCGGCCAGGCGCAGCTTCGCCGGCCTGGGCCTGCGCGAACTGGCGCGCGAGGCGGGGCTCAACCCCAACACGTTCTATCGCCACTTCCGCGATATGGAAGACCTGGCGCTGACCGCGGTGGCCGAGGTCAGCAACGAGTTGCGGCCCATGCTGCGCGCGGTGCGCTGGGCCGTGGCGCGCGACAATCCCGGCGAAGTCGCCACGCGTGCCTGCGACGCATTCTTCGCCTACGCCGACGCCCACCCCGACGCCTTCTTTGTCGGTGTGTGCGGCAGCACCGGCCCCCAACCCGCGCTGCGCGACGCGGTGCGCCAGTTGCTGGCGGACATCGCCGCCGAAATGGCGGAAGACATCGAGCGGCTGGCGTTGTGCCCCGGGCTGTCCCGCCCGGTCATCGACGACCTGTGCGGCTACGTGGTGTCCTACCTGTTCCACTTGTCGACGGATTATCTCGAAGACAGCGCCAAGGGCCGGCGCCAGCGCATCCAGCAATCCAGGCAGTTGATCGGCTGGCTGCTGCGCGGCGCCGCCGAACAGCAGCGGGCGCAAGAGCGCGAGCAAAGCCAGGCACAACCGGCACCCGCCCCGGCGCGCAAACGCAAGCCGCCGGAGCGCCGGCCGCACTGAACGCCGCAAGCCTCCACACCGAGTCCTGACCACCGAGCGAGGAGCCCGATGAGCCTGCAGAACCTGTTGCTGTCTTACGGATTGAGAAAGCGCCTGAAGCGCGGCGCGCCGCCGGCGCAGATCGACGTGGCCGGCACCCGCCGCGCGATGGCGCAGTTCGGGCAGAACGCGCGCGTGCCGGCGGGCTGGCGCATCGAACGCTCCGAGGCGGCCGCGTTGCCGGGCGAATGGACGCGCCGCGATGGCGCCGCCGCGCACGCCGATGTCCCCACGCTGTTCTACCTGCACGGCGGCGGCTACTACTTCTGCACGCCGCAGACGCACCGTCCGCTGACGCTGGCACTGGCGCGCGGGACCGGCATGCCGGTGTTCTCGCTGGACTACCGGCTGGCGCCCGAGCATCCCTTCCCCGCCGCGCTGGACGATGCCGTCGATGCCTACTCGGCGCTGCTCGCACTCGGTATTGCGCCACGCAACATCGTGATTGCCGGCGATTCCGCCGGCGGCGGGCTGGCGCTGGCGACGTTGCTCGCGCTACAGGCGCGCGGCACGGCGCTGCCCGCGGGGGCGCTGCTCTTCTCGCCGTGGACGGACCTGGCGGCTACCGGCGAAACCTTGCGCAGCAACGAGCGCCACGACGTCATGTTCCACGGTGAGTCGATCGCCCGCGCTGCGCGCCTGTACCTGGGCGACACCGCCGCCACCGACCCGCTGGTCTCGCCCCTCTACGCCGACCCGGCCGCGCTGGCGGCGCTGCCGCCGCTCTATGTGCAGGCCAGCGACAAGGAAGTGCTGCTCGACGATTCGCGCCGGCTGGTGGAACGCGCCAGGGCGGCCGGCGGCGCGGCCGAGCTGCACGTCTGGCACGGCGTGCCGCATGTCTGGCAGCTCTACCATCCCTTCCTGCCGGAAGCGCGGCGCGCACTGGCGGACGCGGCCGCGTTCGCGAACCGCGTCACGAAGCGCCACCAATAAGGGGGCGGCGGGATACGCGGGCGCGGGGACGGGTACGCGCGGCGAATGCGCGATGTGACGTGGCGTTGGCGCTCAGTCCACGACTTTGCCGCGCTGTGCCTTGACCTGGCTGCGCTGGCTCTTGCCTTCCAGGCGCCGCATCTTGGACCCGTAGGTTGGCCGCGTGGGACGGCGCGCGCGCGGCGGCGTGGCCACGCTGCGCACCAGGTCGTGCAAACGCTGCACGGCTTCCTCGCGGTTCATCTCCAGGCTGCGGTGCTGTTGCGCCTTGATCACCACCACGCCGTCGCGCGTGATGCGGTGATCGTGAAGCTGCAGCAGCCGCGCCTTGTGCCCCTCTTCCAGAGACGATGCGCGAACATCGAAACGCAGGTGAACCGCGTTGGAGACCTTGTTGATGTTCTGCCCGCCGGCGCCTTGCGCGCGGATCGCGGTGATTTCGTATTCGGTGTGGGGGATGAGGATATCGGGCAGCATGCGACGGATGATATCAAGGACCCGGCCCCGTGCGTTGGCTCGCCGGATGTACCAGCAGCAGGCTTGTCATCGCCTTGAGCACGCAGCCGATGCCGGCCGGTTTTTCCAGGCGCGGTTGAGCGGGAATAACAGACCATCGCACGCTACCGCTCCCAGGAGGGTGGCAATGCCGGACGGGGAACGGTCGCCTAGAACAACAGGCCGAACATCATCTTGAGCAGCGCTTCCAACGGCATCATGGTCAGCGCCAGCGGCAGGACCGGCAAAAGGGTGGCCACGGCGACCTGCATGACGGATTCTCGCGTAATCGGGGCAATGCGCATCGTCCGCACAACGTCGAAGCTGTTGCCCAGATCCGCGAGGGACTGGATATCGCCGCTACCCACAAGCGATTCATCGGGAGCGGCTCCTCCGCGTAGCCACTTGGCATCGAACTCGCGTACGTAGCGCTCCGCCAGCGTGCCGTATTCACGCAGGCCCGTGCGCTTCGCCTCCGCCAGCTGAGGCGAAAACACCAGCAACGGGCCAAGTACAAGGCACAGCAGGAAAATGACCATGACCGCGATCTGTACCTTGTACTCAGGCAGCGTGGCCCCGAGATAGAAGATGCGGTTGGCGAGTTGCCCAGCCAGCAGCACGCCGTGCGCCATGGCAAGCAGCGCGAAGGCATGGACCGCCTGGGCGAGAAATCCCAGGCCGCCGACGCGGTCCGGATGCATGGGAATCAGGATCAACTTGATGCGTGACACCTGCCAGAGAAAACGGATCCAGACAAGGAGCCTGAAGTACCAGCGACACAACAGGAACTGGAAGACAGGCAGGCTCACGTAGCCATACCACATGCCGGCAAGCGAGAGTCTCGAGCCTTCGGCGGACGATGTCACGTACCATGTGGCGGCGTCGAGCGCCGTGTAGTGCCGCCAGATGACGAGGATGCCGACGCCATACACGATGCCGATCAGGAGCAACTCGGTGAGCACGGAATTCCGCAGCCGGAACGCCGACGCGATAGCCGCCTCGAATCGCATCGAGGCGTTTTCGGGAATCAGCTTGCGYTCTATGAACAGCCTCGCCACCGGCCGCATGCGAAGGTGCACCACCAGCTCTGAAGCGATCAACAGCGGCATCACCAGCAGGAAGCGCGCATGCGCTTCGATGTCCAGCAGAAAAGGCAAGGTCACTCGGCCGCCCAGCAGCTGTCCCTCAGCCGCTGACAGCACCAGGAGCGGTAGCCAGGCGAACAAGGACATGACGATGATGCGCTGGTGCACCAGCTGCAACGCGTCATCGGCCAGGTGTGCCTTACGCAGAAGCTGGAAGAGTGGCCCGCCCAGGACGAGCGAGAAGTCTTGCGTAGTCAGGGGCGAATCCCGGGCGGCGCCGGGCTCCGAGACGCGAGCGTTCATTGTTGGCCTCTCCACGCCGAGAGCAGTTCCCCGGAAATCCCCGGCAGCGTTCCTGCCTAGTCTTCGACCATCACCGTGATCCGGCCCTCTCTGATTGCACTGAGGAACGCCCGATAGTCGCTTCGGTTCTGGGAGGCATACTCGGTCGCAAATTCGCCCACAGCGTCGTCGAAGGATTGCCCGGAACCCATGTATCCGGCGATCACCGCGGCATCGCCGGAGCGGGCATGCGCGCGAGCCAGGGCATGCGCGCACATCCGCGCGTATTGCCGCAACAACCCTGTATCCCAGTCCTCGATAACCGCGGACAACTTCATGTCGCGAAGCTGGCGGACATAGAATTCGCGGCCGTTCACGCCTCGGGTCCATCCAAGGAACACATCGCTGGCCGACTGCATGAGGCGCTGTCCCACGATGACGCGCTGGCCATGATTGGCGTGCAGGCTCTTGCCCGCATAGGGCTCGAGCACGGAGGCCTTCGCCTCCTTCACTTGCAGGAACAGCGGGTCATTGTCCGCCGCCATGAACAGTCCCACTGCGCACATCGTGCCAACGCTTCCCACGCCGACGACCTTGAGGGCCAGGTCGACGTAGTGGAAGCGGTCGAACAATGTCCGGACATGCTCGGGCAAGCTCTCCCGATACGAGGCAATGGCTTCCGTGTACCCTGCCCCGAGACCGGGAGCCTGTTCTTCCGTCGGATGGAAAATCAGGGGGGGTTCATCCTTGATCCTGGGCTTGACCCCTTCCTCCGAGACGAGCTTCGGATACAGATGGTCAGGCACCGTCTTGCGCCGCTCCGATTCGAGCCGCTCCTCCAAGCGCTTGCGAGTCGCCGCCACGACAGCCGGATTGCCCGTCCGGTCTTCATACTTTTGCAGGTCGATCCTGTTGTACCAGACGTCGAGCGCCCGCATCCCGGCGAAATTGTCCATCCGCTCGCGGTATTCGCGCACGAGATCCGTGGCCACGCGTCCCGCGTCGCTGCGGGGCAGCTCCAGATGTTGCGCCGCCACGACCACGCTGGCTGCAAGCCGCTTCAGGTCCCACTCGAAAGGGGCCGGCAGTGTCTCGTCGAGATCGTTGACGTCGAAAATCACGTTGCGCTCGGGCGTCGCGAAGCCGCCGAAGTTCATCAGGTGCGCATCGCCGCACGCCTGCACCCGGATCCCGCTCGTCGGGGTGCTGGCAAGGTCGGCTGCCATCAGTACGGCCGCGCCGCGATAGAACGCGAATGGCGAAGCCGCCATGCGCCCGAAGCGGATCGGGGTCAGGCTCAGGATGCGGCCCTCATTGGATTCGATCAGGAGTTCAATCGGGTCGCGGCGATCCTTGGGCGCCGTCCATCCAGCATGCGATGCGCGCGGCACCGTGTCGCGCAGTGCCCGCCCTTCGGTGGCGCGATCATCGGCCGACAAGTAACGCGTCCCGGTTTGAGGTGCGGCACTCTCGCTCTTTCCCTTCCTATTCTTGGACATGTGGCACTCCCCATTTTCAGGTTTGCGCCAGCCGCTCCGTGCTCAAGCCAGGGCCGGAGGATGAGGCAAGTCTCCATGCCCGGTCTTGCAGCGAAGCGGCGGACGCGCCTTACTGCTGCTTGCCTCCCTTGATGTTGCCCGCGACACCGCCAGCGACAGCGCCTACCGCGGCACCGGTCCAGGCGCTCCCGCCCGCGATGGCGGCGATGCCTGCGCCGGCCAACGCGCCCACGCCCGCGCCCGACATCGTCCCTTGTTGTTGCGGCGTCATGTTCGTGCACCCGACAATGCCGACTAGGGCAAGCGTTGCACCGATCAGTCCGAGTGATTTCATGCGTTTCACCTACTTGTTGCGCTGAAGTCCGGGAACGACCATTTCGAACCAGATCGTTTCGATAACCGGCCGCTGAAGCCGATCGGAATGCGTGGCGTACCACCGATCCAGTCCTTCCCGCACCGTTTCGAGTGTCTGGCCCTGCAGCCCCTTCGCCAGGCGAGGAATGACGCTTTGCGTGTCTGGTGGTGAATTGCCCACCTGAGCGCGATACGCGATATCAACCTGGATGACATTGGCGATGCCAATGAGGTAAGCCTTCTTCGCCTGCTCCGATGACTCGATCCAATGCTTGCCGGTGATCAGCGGGATTTCGTCGCCACGGGCAGGGCCCGATGCGATCACCAGCGTCGTGCACACCGCTGCCATCACAGTGCGGAAATTCAGATGCATGATCATCCTGTTCTCCTCAGGAATCCGCAAATCAAAGGTACCGTGGTGGTGGCATTCAATACCCGCTAAACACGCACAAGCCATCGCTTCGCGCGGCCCTGGCTGTACGCCGACAAGGCCAATGGCACTCCGCAATCCCGCGAAGGCATTTCAGACTGCCTTGATCGGGAATCCACCGGATTTCGATATCTCTGTGAAAGATTAGGAGACAGACGGGGGGGCGGGTTGATCCAGGTCAACGGGATGGCAGCGCCGGCCGCCCGCCGGACGGCATGCAGGCGCCTCAGGACATCTGCCGCGCCAGTTTTGTGATCTGGCACATGATCTCTGGCTTGCACATCATCGGTGCGAGCGCCTATCGTTACTTACGTGCAGACCACCGCATTTCGAGTAGCTGGAACCGAATTTCGGACCATTTCCCGCCGCTGAAGAGTTGCATCAAGCACGTGGTCAGTGCCGAGTCAGCCAGGTCGAAATGCGGGGCGAGCGGCCAGCGCCTGCCATGCACAAGATCGCTCTGCAACCGCCAGGGGCCGGCCATGGGAAAACATCTCCATATCACCACCTACATCGTCATCGCGATGGTACTTGGCGGCGTGGTCGGCTACGCCTGCAATATTGCCTTCCCGGATCCCAAGGCCGCGAAGGACGTTGCCGGCTATTTCTCGATCATCACCGATGTCTTCCTGCGACTAATCAAGATGATCATCGCCCCGCTGGTCTTCTCCACGCTGGTGATGGGCATCGCCCATATGGGGGATGCCAGCACTGTGGGGCGCGTCGGCGTCAAGGCGATGGGTTGGTTCATCACCGCATCGCTCGTCTCGCTGACCCTCGGCCTGATCATGGCAACGATGCTGCAACCGGGCCACAACCTCGGACTGCCGTTGCCCGAGGTTGGCACCGCCACCAGCCTCAAAACCAATGCCTTCACACTGAAGGACTTCGTCATCCACCTGGTTCCCCGCTCGGCGGCGGAGGCCATGGCAAACAACGAAATCCTGCAGATCCTGGTCTTCTCGATCTTCTTCGGGACCGCGCTGTCGACGCTTGGCGAAAAGGGCAAGCGCATGGCCGGCGTCATCGAGGATCTGGTCCAGGTGATGCTGAAGATCACGAGTGCGGTGATGTGGCTGGCGCCGGCGGCCGTGTTTGCCGCCATCGCGTCGACGATCACCACGCAAGGCCTGGCGATCCTCGTGACGTTTGCCAAGTTCATGGGCGGCTTCTACTTGTCATTGCTGGTGCTGTGGTCACTGCTCGTCCTGGCGGGGATCGCGTTCCTGGGCAAGCGGGCCCTGGTGCTGGTCCGCCTGATTCGCGAGCCGTTCCTGCTGGCATTCTCGACCGCAAGCTCGGAAGCCGCCTATCCCAAGCTGCTGGAAGCCCTCGACAAATTCGGTGTCGACCGCAAGATCTCGAGTTTTGTGCTGCCAATGGGCTACTCCTTCAACCTGGACGGTTCGATGATGTACTGCACGTTCGCCGTACTGTTCATCTCGCAGGCCTATGACATCCACCTGCCCTTGGGCACCCAGATCACCATGCTTTTGCTGCTGATGCTGACCTCGAAAGGCATGGCCGGCGTGCCGCGCGCATCGCTGGTGGTCATCGCGGCCACGCTGAACCAGTTCAGTCTGCCAGAGGCCGGCCTGCTGCTGATCATGGGGGTGGACCAATTCCTGGACATGGGCCGCTCGGCCACCAACGCGGTGGGAAATTCGATTGCGGCAGCCGTGGTGGCCAAATGGGAAGGTCAGTTGTCGAGCGGACCCACGCTGGACGAGGGAGGCGAAAGCGATACCGCCGACGGGGCGGTGCCCTTGCACAAGCCAGACGCCGCGCAAGCATAGGCGGCGCGGCGCGCGACACCCAGGACCGACGCATGCACTCCCAACAAGCACGCCGGCGAGCCCGGCCCGTCCATATGGTGCTGCGGATCTCGATGGCCATGTGCCTGGCGGCAGCCGCCGCCTCCATCGGGGCGCAGGAGCCTTTCGCGCTGTCCGGAACTTTGAAGAAGGCAAGGGAAACGGGTGCTCTCATCATCGGCTACCGGGAATCCTCATTGCCGTTTTCCTACCTGAACCAGATCGGCAGGCCGATCGGGTATTCAATCGACATCTGCGCGTCGATCGTCGAGGCCGCGGGGGAAGAGGTCGGCCGCGACCTGACGATCAAGTGGGTGCCGGTGACGTCCGAGAGCCGCTTCGATGCGATTGTTTCCGGCAAGATCGATCTCGAGTGCGGCTCCACGACACGCAACGCCGAGCGGCAGCAGCGCGTCGCGTTCTCGCCCGTGATCTTCCTGGCGGGGACCAAACTGATGGTGCCGCACGGTTCGCCGATCAAGTCGTTCCGCGACCTGAAGGGCAAGACGGTGGTTGCTACGGCTGGCACGACCAACGTGGACGCCATCGAGCAATTGTCCACGCGCTTCAATCTCGGCCTGAAGATCATCCGCGCTCGCGACCATGCCGACGCTTTCGAGGTCCTGCGGCATCGCGGCGCCGACGCCTATGCGGGCGACGATATTCTGCTGTATGGCTTCCTGGCCAAGTACGGCACGCGCAGCCAGTACGACGTTACCCGCGAGTTTCTCTCCTACGACCCCTACGGCATCATGCTGCGCAAGGGCGACCCGGAATTCGCCGCCGTCGTCGACAAGGCCGTGCGCAAGCTGAGCACGTCTGGCGAACTCGACCGCCTGTACAAGCAGTGGTTCCTGAACCGGTTGCCGACCGGTGAGCGGCTGGGCATTCCAATGAGCGAACAACTGGAGGAGATCATCAAGGCGGCGCCAGAGCCGACGGAATAGCAATGCGGTGAGGGCCAGGATTCCCGGCCGGATCGATCGATTGCACTCGTGCCCAAGCGAGGCGCGCGGAAACAGCCGATCGCACAGGGCCTTGGCGGTTCGTTTGGCGCGCTAGCACAGAACTGGAGACGATGATCGATGAGGTTCAGCGTGCGACTACCACAATCATTCCTATGCATGCTGAACCGACAACGTAGGCCCGCTGCGCGGGGTTAACGGTGCGTAGCTGTCCATATTCGCCGGTTGCCGGACCGCAATCTGACCCCTGCCAGCAACTTCATCACCACGTAGAACTACGGACCGTGAGACGATGGGCAGCGCCCCCCGTGCCAATATGACGTGCGGACCCGGAACAGCCCGATGATGCTATGAAATGGACGGGTCGTGACGCATGGCCCCGTCTTTGTCGAAGTGCTTCTGTGACTCTCTTCTCCGCCAGCAGCAGAATATAGTTCGGAACTTTTGCATCGATCAAAAGTGCGCCCCAGGCAATCCCGGAATTCCCGTTGAATAACTTCCTTCGGCATATTGTGGCCCTTGGCGATTCGTTCAATTGCCTCGGCCACGGACGAAGGGCGCGCGAGGCAACCGTCTCCAGGACCAAGGACGCCTGTTGGCGGATATCCCAGTGCAACTCCGTTTGACTGAGGCATGATTAGCTTTCAACGGCATCAGTGCCATCTGCCTCACGACAGGATCATGATGACCACCATGCCCGAGATCGTCAGCAGTGTATTGCCGACGGCATAGGGCACCGTGTACCCCAACCCAGGGACCTGGCTCTTGGCGCCATCGCAGATCATGCCCAGCGCTGCCGTGGTGGCACGCGCGCCTGCGCAGGCGCCGAGCAGGATCGCCGGGTGGAAGCGGAACACGAACTTGGCGAGGAGCATGCTAACGGCCAGCGGGATCGAGGTCGCAAGGATGCCCCACAGGAGAAGGCTGATGCCAAGCTTCTGCAAGCCGGCGATGAAACCCGGGCCCGCGGAGATGCCCACCACAGCGATGAAGACGTTGAGGCCGACCGAACTCATGAACCAGATCGTCGGCTCGGGGATGCGGCCGAACGTCGGGTGTATCGCCCGGAACCATCCGAAAATGATGCCCGCAATCAGCGTACCGCCTGCGGTGGAGATGGTTAGCGGAATACCGCCGACCTTCAACACGCTTGCACCGATCAGCGCACCGGCCATGATCGCCAGTGACATCAAAGCCACATCCGTCACGTTGGTTGGCCGGTCGACGTAGCCCAGATGCGTTGCGGTGGCGTTGATATCCTGGATACGGCCCACCAGCGTGATCACGTCGCCGCGATAGAGTTTCGTTTTCGGCAGCACCGGTATCACGGTTTCAGTCGGACCCCGCTTGATATTCTTGAGAAACACGCCACGTGCCCACGGCCAAGTTGCCAACTCCTTCAGTGAATGGTCATCGACCTCCTTGTTCGTGATGTAGATGTCGACGCCCTCTGTCTGCACATTGAGCAGTTCCGCATCGTCGACTTCCCTGCTGCTAGGACCCAAGCGTTCGATCAACTGATTGCGCTTACCGCCGATGGCGACAATATCGCCGGGCGCGAGGCTCGTGTTCAGGTGCGCCTCGATGATCTTGCCATCCCTGCGAATGCGTTCGATAAAGGCGCGATGTCCTTCCGGGGTGCTGGCCTCGATGTCCCCGACCGCCCTGCCGATAAAAGGACTGTCCGGCGCCAATGAATAGGCACGCAATTCGAACTCATGCCATTCCGTGCCAACTTCTCCCGACTCTCCCGCACCAAGTTGTCGCTCGTAATCCCTGCAAGCGGCTACCAGATCAATGCCCAGCAGCTTCGGGCCGATCTGGGCCAGGATGATCGCCGAACCCACGGTGCCGAAGATGTAAGTCACAGCGTAGGCAATCGGCATGCCTTCCAGCAGTTTCCTGGCCTCATCCGGCGGCAGCCCGAGCCGGTTGATCGCGTCAGTGGCAAGCCCCATCGATGCGGAAATCGTTTGCGACCCGGCGAAAAGCCCCGCCGCCGAACCCAGGTCGTATCCCGCCAGGATTGCCGCTCCGACCACCGCCGTCAGTGACAGCACGCAAGAGATCACTGCGAAGATAACCTGCGGTATCCCGTCCTTGGCGATGCCTCGCACGAACTGCGGTCCGACGCTATAGCCCACGGCGAACAGGAACATCAGGAAGAACACAGCTTTCACATTGACCGAGATCTTGACGCCCAGGGTCCCGATGACAATGGCTACGAGCAACGTTGAGGTTACCGCTCCCAGGCTGAAGCCCCTGAAGCTCTTCCCGCCCACCCAGTAACCGACCCCCAACGCAAGGAAAATGGCGATCTCAGGATAGGCTTTTAGCGTTGACACGAACCAGGACATGGCTACGGCTCCCGTTTGCTGCCAAACACGCGTTTTCAGGCATCGCGCTCGTCTTGGTTAAGCTAGCCCATACCGGCACTTGAACATTGATCCATGACAAGGAGCGGAGCGCGACCTCATCTATTGTGGAGTTGATCCGTCGCCTGTGCGCGTGAGAGACAGTCATACATGCGTGTTCTCGGGCGAAAACAATCTCCCACCGGACAAATCGGCCGATGGGTTAATCACTGCGAGAGGTGAATAATGGCCGCCAATCCGGATAAGGTTACTGCTTACGACGAGTTCAATATCAAGATCCCGGAGGATCACTTTCCTAAGTTGGGAATTTCCGCACGCGCCGCTGCGGCGCTCGTGGTCAGCGAGGAATGGACCGATGCGAACCCGATGCTGAACATGTCGTCCTTCGTGACGACCTGGGCCGAGCCAGAAGCCAGGGAGGTTGCCGCTCGAAACATCTTCAAGAACTATATCGATCACGATATGTATCCGCAGGTCTTCGAGATGGAGCAGCGGATGGTGCGCTGGCTGCACCAACTCTGGAACGGGCCCAAGGGCGTGGAGCCATATGGCACTGCAACAGTGGGCTCATCGGAAGCCTGCATGCTGGCTGGCCTGGCACACAAGTGGAACTGGCGGCAAAGGCGTCAGGCGGAGGGCAAAGATGTTTCGCGCCCTAATATGGTGACGGGTGGCAACGTTCAGATCGTCTGGAAGAAATTCCTGCGCTACTTCGATGTGGAACCGCGTATCGTGCCGCTCAAGCCGGGAAACTATCGGCTGACCGCCGAGGATCTCGACAGCTATGTAGACGAGAACACCATTGCCGTCGTCGCCATCGCCGGACAAACCTTTACCGGGGAAGATGACGACATCCAGGCGATTCACGACTGGCTGGATGACTATGAGAAGCGCACCGGAACTTCCGTCCCGATGCATATTGACGGCGCTTCCGGCGGCTTTGTGAACCCCTTCCTTTATCCCGACTACAAGTGGGACTTCAGCCTGCCACGCGTGTTATCCATCAATGCGTCCGGACATAAATACGGCCTGACGCCTCCCGGTCTGGGTTGGGTGATTTTCCGGGAGCGCAAGATTTTCAACGAGGATCTGGTGTTCTACGTGAATTACCTTGGCGGCGAAATGCCAACAGCCACGCTCAATTTCAGCCGCAACGCCTTTCAGGTTGCGGTGCAGTACTACCTGTTCCTGCATCTTGGCTTCGACGGCTACAAGAGAATCATGACGCACACGCTGGACAATGCGATCGCGCTGCGGAAGGTGCTGGTCGATAGTGGGTACTTCGACATCATGAACGAGACGCAACGTATCCCCGTGGTCGCAGTGACGCTGAACAAGAAGATCAAGAATTTCAACGAATTCGATGTCTCAAACAAGGTCCGCGAGCATGGCTGGGTTCTCTCCGCGTATTCCATGCCACCGAATGCCGAGACCGTGACCAGTCTTCGGGTTGTCATCCGGCCACATATCAATCAGACGGTGGCGATGTTGCTGGCAAACGATATTGTCAAAGCCTGTCAATACCTTGAGACGCACGGTGGTAACGCGACTCCTCCCGAACTCCATGCGAAAGAGAAGACCACTCAGGTCAAATGCTAGTTGTCAGCGCAATGTCCGGGCAAGCGTATTTGATTTGGCATGCCCGGGTATCGCCCCGTCTCATAGAGTAGGCCGGAGGCTCCGGCCGATTACTGGTGGGTGGTCCCCGTTGGATCCCGCCCGTATCCCCAGACGCGGCTTCAGGCCGGTGGATAACACCATCGCATGCCAGAACTCTTGCGTTGCGCGGTGCAATATTCTGGGCGATATGCCATGAGTCGACCGGATATGTCGAAGTTCGCAAACCTCTCGCCCTTTGAACTCAAGGACGAGCTGATCAAGCTGGCGGGCAGCGTTTCGAACCGGCTGATGCTCAACGCCGGGCGTGGCAATCCGAACTTCCTTGCAACGGTTCCACGCCACGGCTTTTGGCAGCTTGGGCTGTTTGCCATGATTGAATCGGAACGGTCATTTTCGTATCTCGCGGAAGGCGTCGGCGGCTTTCCCCGGCGCGCTGGCATTGCGGAGCGCTTCGATCTCTTCGCGCGCTATTACCGCGACGCCCCAGGAGTCAAGTTCCTGACCGGCGCCATCTCCTTCGTGCGCGACCAGCTTGGGCTGGATGGCGGAGATTTCCTCTATGAAATGTGCGAGGGCATCCTGGCTTGCAACTATCCGGTACCGGATCGCATGCTCAGGCTCAGCGAGAAAATCGTCTGCCGTGGCAGCAACTGCAAGGTGGAATCTTGGTGCGCCCGGCTGGGATCGAACCAGCAACCCCTGCCTTCGGAGGGCAGTACTCTATCCATTGAGCTACGGGCGCACAGGGTATGACGGGGTACTTCGCAGGCAGCGCGCGAGTGCCGCTGCCGGAAAGTCGCATAGGATACCGTGTTTGTCCGCGGACGTCCATGTCCGGCTCAATCAGGGTGGCGTGGTGACGTCTCTTCCAAGCCGCTTTTGCCTCATGCCATAGGCCTTTGAGGCTATAATCGCGAGTTATTTGTGTAAAAACGGGGCTGCGCAACGTCCACATCAGGTCGGTGGATGGCGGTGGCATACCCCGCTGGCTGGCCCCTTTGGGGACAGTTGACGCCGGATAACAGTCCGATGCACGCAATTGGCCAGGGGGAATTGGCCACCGAGCAAGCGGCCACATAAGCAGCCGATCGCGAGCGGCCACAGGTTTCCTGCAAATTGAGAGTTGAGTATGAGCGACGTCCACAACGCACACGACGAACACGAGTCTCCCATCAAGACCCCCAAGCAGCTGATCGCTGTGGTGATTGCCGCCTTCCTGGTGCCAATCATCGTGATCATCCTGCTGGTCAATTTTGTCGGACACGGCGCCAAGGAAGGCGCGGGCTCCACCGCTACCGTGGAAGCCGTCAATGACCGCATCAAGCCGGTCGCCTCGCTCGAACTGAAGGATCCGAATGCAGCGCGCGTCTATAAGACGGGCGAACAGGTCTACAAGGAAGTCTGCGCCGCCTGCCACGCCACCGGTGCTGCCGGTGCGCCCAAGTACGGCACCGCCGGCGACTGGGCTCCGCGTATCGGCCAGGGCTTCACCGGCCTGCTGAACTCCGTGCTGCACGGCAAGGGCGCCATGCAAGCCCGCGCCGGCACCACCGCCGACGATTACAGCGACTACGAACTGGGCCGTGCCGTGGTCTACATGGCCGACGCCGGCGGTGCCAAGTTCCCGGAGCCCGCAGCGCCCGCTGCTGCCGCTCCGGCTACCGCCGCTGCCTCGGATGCCGCTGCCGCGCCTGCCGCAGCAGCAGCCCCGGCAGCTCCCGCTGCTGCTGCCGCACCGGCTGCTGCTGCAGCGCCGGCTTCCGCCGAAGTGGGCAAGAAGGTCTACGACCAGGTCTGCGCCGCCTGCCACGCCGCCGGTGTTGCCGGCGCGCCGAAGCTGGGCGACAAGGCTGCCTGGGCGCCGCGCCTGAAGGAAGGCATGGACGCCGTTCACGCCTTCGCCCTGAAGGGCAAGGGCGTGATGCCGCCGAAGGGCGGCTACGCCGGCCCGGACGCCGACGTGATCGCAGCGGTCGACTACATGGCCAACGCGTCGAAGTAACCGGCCGGAAATCATCCCGGGGCCACCACGGCGCAAGCGGTGGAACGGACCCGGAGAACAAAAAGCCCGCGGCTCGCCGCGGGCTTTTTGTTTGCCTGCTGCCGGGCGTCAGTGGCTCAGACCACGCGCGAGTAGCGCAGTGGCGCCGGCAGCGGCGTACCTGCATCGGCGCCCGGGGTTCCCGCTGGTGCCACTGCCGGCACCGCGTCCGCAGCCCGCCGCGCGTCTTCACGCAGGAAGCCGTCGAAGACCATCGCCAGCCGGCGCACCAGCAAGCGGCCCAGCGGGGTCACTTCGATGCGGCCGGGCTCGCATCGCACAAGGCCTTCCCCGGCGAGCCGCCCCAGGTCCGCCATCTCGCCAGCGAAGTGCGCGGCAAAGTCGATGCGATGCCGGGCTTCCACCGCTGCAATATCGAGCACGCCGTTGCACATCAACGCACCGATGACTTCACGCCGCAAGTGATCCTCATCGCGCATGGCGAAGCCGCGCATCACCGGCAGCACGCCGCCGTCGAGCACGCGGTAATAATCGTCCAGCGTGCGCGCGTTCTGTACATAGCGGCCCGCCACCGCACCGATCGACGAGACGCCAAATCCAAGCTGGTCATGGCCGGCGTGGGTGGAATAGCCCTGAAAGTTGCGCTGCAGCCGGCCCTCGCGCTGGGCCACGGCCAGCGCGTCGTCCGGCAGCGCGAAATGATCCATGCCGATATAGACATAGCCCGCGGCGGTGAGCTGTTCGATGGTGCCGACCAGGATGTCGAGTTTTTCAGCGGGCGCCGGCAGCGCGCGCTCGTCGATGCGCCGCTGGGGCTTGAACACGTGCGGCAGGTGCGCATAGCTGTACACGGAGAGCCGGTCCGGGCGCATCGCCAGCACTTGCTCC
The DNA here is from genome assembly GCF_056397325.1 of Cupriavidus sp. 05N39. NCBI lineage: Bacteria > Pseudomonadati > Pseudomonadota > Betaproteobacteria > Burkholderiales > Burkholderiaceae > Cupriavidus > Cupriavidus sp. 05N39. The sequence continues at coordinate 53,123 of NZ_JBFTNE010000002.1, read as the reverse complement.
ACGGTGGCGGCGAAGCGCGCCGTGGTCTGGTGCGGCAGGCCGTAGATCAGGTCCATGCTGACCGAGCGGAAGCCGAGCCGGCGCGCGGCGTCGACCACTGCCCGGGTTTCGGCCTGCGATTGCACGCGGTGGATCGCTTGCTGCACCTCGGCGTCGAAATCCTGCACGCCCAGGCTGATGCGGTTGAAGCCGAGTTCGGCCAGCAGCGCCATCTGCGCGTCGCCGATCCGGCGCGGGTCGATCTCAATGGAGTGTTCGCCCTCGGGCAGCAGGTTGAAATGCTGGTGCAAGGCATCCATCACGCGGCGCATCTCCGCCGGGTCGAGGAAGGTCGGCGTACCGCCGCCCCAGTGCGATTGCACCACCTCGCGCCGCGCGCCGAGTTGTTGCGCTACCAGCGCCATCTCGCGCGCCAGGTAATCCACATAGCGGGCGCTGCGGCGATGGTCTTTGGTAATGATCTTGTTGCAGCCGCAGTAGTAGCAGATGTTCTCGCAAAACGGCACATGCACATAGAGCGACAAGGGCGGCTGCCGGCCGGCATCCACGCCAGCGCTGGCCGCGCAATCGGCCAGTGCTTGCCGGTAGTCCTGCTCGCCAAAACCGCCATGGAAGCGGTCCGCCGTGGGGTAGGAGGTGTAGCGCGGGCCGTTGATGTCCATGCGGCCGGCCAGCTCGCGGAAGTCCGACAAGGCATGCCGGTCCGGGGCCGAGGCGGCCCGGCCCAGTTGCTTGCTCTTGCAGGCGGCGCCGCAATTGCCGGAGCAGGTGTTCGGCGGACTGGCAATGGAAACGGGGACGGATGCGGTGGCGCGGGCGAGATCAGCCATGGGGCGGCCTTCGTGGTGGATTGGATGGCTCATCGTAGTGGGGGCCGCTCCTGCGCGCGTTGACCGGCGTCAAGTCGTGGCCCATGGCACCAGGGCCCTTGGCCGGCCACCAGCGGCCAGGCCGTCACCAGCGTGCGCCGCGTCATGCTAGCGTCACCTGGACCGGATAGGCTGCCCCGCGCTTGCCGGCTTTCCATCCACCAGCTCAATCCGTCCCTTCGGCCCCCATGCACGCTTCTCCCCTGATTGCGCAGGCGCATTGCGCGCCACAAATGCCGCGCCGCCGCCTGCTGGCCGCCCTCGGCAGCGCTCTGCTGGCGCCCGCCACGTTACTGGCGCAGTCACCCCCGCGACGCCCGCTGGTGATTGGCCACCTGGTGGATCGCGGCGGCGCGCAGGCCGATCTCGCGCGCGACTACCTGGCCGGCGCCAAGGTCATGTTCGACGCGGCCAACGCCGGCGCGCGCGAGCCGCGCGTGGTGCACGTGGTGCGGGAAGTCGAAACCGATCCGCGTGCGGCCACCGCGCAGGCGCTGTCGCTGGTCGACGGCGAGCGCGCCGAACTCCTGTTCGGTCCCAGCGACGCCTTGTTGCCGGTGCTGGCCGCCTCTCCCGAGCTGGCCCGGCGCGGCGTGCAGATCGTCGCGCCCTTATCGGGGCTGTCGCTCGCGGCCGATCATGTCTGGTACACGCGGGCCGACTACCGCGCCGAACTGGATGCGGCGATTCACCAGTTGCGCAGCTACGGGCTCAAGCAGCTGGTGTTGGCCGTGGCGCCGGATTTCGCTGCAGGAAGCCTGGCCGCAGGCACGCCGTGGCGGCGCCGGCTGGAGCAGGAGCCGGGCCTGCAAGCGCTGACGCTGGAAGCCGGCAAGGGCAGCGACAGCGGCGCGGCGGCGTCGCGCATCGCCGCGGCGCGCCCGGCGGCGGTGATCATGGCCGGCGACACGCTGGCCTACGGCAATCTCGGCCGTGCGCTGGCCGCGCGGGGGTGGTACGGCTTCCTAGTGGGCTTGTCCGCGGTCAACCCGCTGGCGGCGCGCGAGATCCTCGGCGCCGGCTATAACGGCGGCATCGTGCTGACGCAGATTGCGCCGGGTCCGCAGGACCTGACCCTGCGCGTGGTCAAGGAGCACGTGGGCCGGATGAAGCAGTTCCTGGACGAGCCCGCTTCACCCGCCACGCTGGCTGGCTACATCGGCGCGGCCTGGCTGGTGCGGGCTGCGTTGTCCGCGCCGCGCGCCGCCACGCCGGCCGACCTGCGGCGTGCCCTGCAGGCCCGCGTCGATGTGGGCGATTTCGTGCTGGATTTCACGCACGGATCGCGCGGCTCTCAATACGTGCAGCTCGCGGCGATGGGCAGCGGAACGGCCCGCTGAATGGTAGCGGCCGCGCACTAGCTGCCGCTCAGGCTCGCGGCAGCACGATCCGCACGCGCAGCCCGCCCTCCGGCCGGTTGGCCAGGCTCAGTTCGCCACCGTGGCGCGAGACGATATCCGCGGCGATCGACAGGCCCATGCCGACCCCGCCGGTGGCGCGGTTGCGCGAGGATTCGAGCCGGTAGAACGGCTCCAGCACGCGCGCCATTTCTTCCGGCGGAATGCCGGGGCCGTCGTCGCAGACGTCGATGACCACGCGCTCGGCGCTGTCGGCCAGCGCGATGCGCGCGCTGCCGCCGTAGCGGTGCGCGTTTTCCACCAGGTTGACCACGGCCCGGCGCAATTCGGCGGGATAGGCCAGCAAAGGCTCGGCGCCGCCGGACAGGCTGACGTCCTGTCCAATCTCCGTGGCGTCGTCCACCACCGCCTGCAACAGGGCATGCACATCCACCCGCTGGCGCGGCGCGGCGGCGCCGTCGCGCTCGCGCAGGTAATACAGCGTGGCATCGATCAGCCCGTTCATCTCGGCGAGGTCCTGGCGCAGGCGATAGCGCACCTGATTGTCGTCGACCCCTTCGATACGCAGGCTCATGCGTGTCAGCGGCGTGCGCAGGTCGTGGGACACCGCGGCCAGGAAACGCGATTGCTGCGCCAGCTGGGTGCGGATGCGCTGCTGCATATGGTTGAAGGCCTTGGCGGCGTCGCGGGCCTCGGCCGGGCCGCTGTCCTCATCCAGCGGCGGCGCGTGCACGTCCTGGGCCAGCCGGCCGGCGCTGCTGGCAAGGCGCTGGACGGGCCTGGCCAGCAGGCGCGCTCCCACCCACGACGCAGCCACGATGGCCGCAAGCTGGAACAGCAGCCCCAGCCGGGGCGGGCCAAAGCCACGGCTGCCGCGCGGCCGGCGTGGCGGCGGCGGACCGCCTTCGCTGCTGCCCGTGCCCGCTTCGGCGCCGGACGGGGGGACTCCCCCGCGGCCCGGTTCGCCCGGCGGTGGGGGCGGAGGCTCGTCGCCGGGGACGAAAGTGAATCCGCTGTGCCCGGGGTGAGGAAAGATGCTCTCGATGACCGTGACGCCGAGCAGGTGCACGGCCAGCATGATCGCCGCCATCACCAGGAACAGGCGGATGAACATGGAGTCATGGCGGGCCACCCAGGCCGGGCGCTCAGCCTTCGGCGGTGCCGGTAAAGACATAGCCTTCGCCTCGGACGGTACGGATCAGCGCCGGGTCGCGCGGGTCGTCGCGCAGCTTCTGGCGCAGGCGCGAGACCAGCAGGTCGATGCTGCGGTCGAAGACATCAAGATCGCGGCCACGCGCCTGGTTGATCAGCAGTTCGCGGTCGAGCACGCGGTTCGGGTGTTCGATAAAGGCCAGCAGCAGGCGGAACTCGGCATTGGACAAGGGCACCACGGTGTCCTCGCCGTCCACCAGTTGCCGCAGCGTGGTATTGAGGCGCCAGTGGCCGAAACGCAGCTCATGGCCGCCCACCGCCGGGGGGCGTTTCACGCCGCCGCCACGGCTGCGGCGCAGTACGGTGTGGATGCGCGCCACCAGTTCGCGCATCTCGAAGGGCTTGGTGACGTAGTCGTCGGCGCCCACTTCCAGCCCGACCACGCGGTCGGCCAGTTCGGTGCGCGCGGTGAGCATGATTACCGGCAAGTCGCCGCGCTCGCGGATTTCGCGGCAAAGCGCCAGGCCGTTTTCGCCGGGCAGGGAGAGGTCGAGCACCACCAGGTCGTAGTCGCGCACGGCCAGCGCGGCGCGCATGGCGGCACCACCCTCCGCGCCATCGGCTTCGATGCCGAAGGTGGCCAGGTACTCGGCCAGCATGGAGCGGATCTGCGGATCGTCGTCGACGATCAGCAAGTGCAAGGGCGTAGCGGGGGAAAGATCCATCGGGTTTCGCAGGAGGCTATTGCGGCGGTTTGCAGCGGAGTTCGCGGCAGGTTTGCGTCGAATCGGGGGGGAACCGGGCTCGGCCGGGCAGCGGCCGCCGCCAGGGATTCACTCTACCAGCCCGGCGTTGCGCCCTGATAGGCGCGTTGTGGCCGCTTTGTATCAGGCACGATACAAAGCCCGCCGCCCGGCGGCCCGCTTTGTACGGCATTGCTTCGGCGCGCTGACCAAGCGCTCAAGCAAACGGGGGCCTGGCTTTTTAAGATGGCATGTCGCCAACCCGCCGCTTTGCACCCGGCAGACCCGCACCGGCGGCCCGGCGCCCCGCTATGCTTGAGCCATCCGCATGGTATCGGCAGCCCGGACCTCTCCCCGCAAGACTTCCACGGAGATTCCCATGACCCAGCCACAAGCCTCGTTACCCCGCTTGTTACCCTCGATCCGTGCCCTGCTATCGCTTGCCGCGCTGTGCGCGGCGTGCGCGCTGGCCTTGCCTGCCCATGCGCTGCAGACCGGCGCGCCGGCCACGGCCGGGCCTGGCCGGCCAGGCCCGGCCGACTCGCTGCGTGACGCGCTGGCACTCACGCCGGCGCAGACAGCCCTCTGGCAAGCCGCCCGCGCCGCCGCGCGCGAGGCGCATGCGCATGCACTGGAACTGCGGGCGCGCTTTATCCGCGAGGAGGGACAGTCCGATGCCACCGGCACGGCCAATGCGCCGGAGCCGTCGCTGCGCGCCCGGGCGGCGCGCGAAGACCACCTGCACGACGCGCTCGACAAGGACCGCCGCGCCGTGCGCGACCGCTGGATCGCCTTTGACGAAAGCCTGGATGCCGGCCAGCGCAAACGCCTGCGCGCCATGCCGGAAGCGGGCCGCTGGCCGGGGCCGGGCGGGATGCCTGGCCTCTTCGCCGGCGGCGCGATGCCCCCGCATGGGCCCGCGCCCATGCCCTGCGCCTTCGGCGCGGACGGCCCGGGCAACGTACCCGGTGCTGCGGGACCTCACCGACAAGGAGCACACGATGCGCAGTAAGCTTGACTCCCCCGGCAGCCGCCGCCGCTTTCTCGGCGGTGTGCTGGGCGGCTCGCTCGGCGCGGGCCTGATCGGGCTGGCGGGCGATACCGCCGCGCAGTCCGCGCCGGCCGCCTGCCTGCTTACGCCGACACTGACCGAGGGCCCTTTCTATATTGACCAGGCGCTGATGCGCAGCGATATCCGCGATGGCCGGCCCGGCCAGTTGCTTCGACTGCGGCTGGTCGTGGTGGATACCGACCGCGGCTGCGCGCCGGTGGCCGGCGCGCTGGCCAGCATCTGGCACTGCGATGCCGGCGGCAGCTATAGCGGCTATGACCAGGCCGGCATGCACGCCGCGCCCACCAGTGCCGCTCGCTTCCTGCGGGGCGTGCAACCCACCGGAGCCGATGGCAGCGCGCAGTTCCTGACGATCTACCCCGGCTGGTACGCGTCGCGCGCGGTGCATATCCATCTGAAGATTCATGTCGGCAAGGAGGAAGTGCTGACCTCCCAGATGTTCTTTGACGAGGCGCTGAACCGCGAAGTGCTTCTCGGCCACCCCGCTTATCGCGCTCGCGGCGCCTCGCCGTACCGGAACAGCCAGGACCCGATTGCCGGCGCGCATCCCGGCCTGGTGCGGGTGCGCCGCTTGCAGGATGCGGCCGGCACGCTGGAGGGCGAGTTCACGATCGGTATCGCGCGAACCTGAGGCAGCCCCCGCTCCTGCCCATCAAAAAAACGCCCCCGGACACTAGAGTACGGAGGCGCGTAACAGGGAAGAAGTCGGGCATCACGGCCCGGCCACCCCGCTCCGAAGGGACGAAGCAGTGCGGCGCCCGGACCAGAACGACAGCCCAGGCACGATCCATGGTAATGAGGCATCAGGCCGGGGTCTTGTCCCGCTTGTAGGGCAATGTATCGGCAGTGTAGGTTCGGGCTTTGTACGTCCGGCGTCGGCTACGCCGCGGTCTTGCCGGGCGTGCCCAGCAAGGCCTTGAGTCCGGCCAGGCGGTCTTTCGGACTCATGGCCGGGGTCTCGTCCTTGATCTCCGGCGCTTCCTCTAGCTTCATCTCGCCGATAAACCGCGAGGGCTGGCATGAGTAGGTGTCGCGCGCGCGCTTGCGCTTCTTGCACCAGCTGATATGCAGGCTGCGCTGGGCGCGGGTGATGCCCACATACATCAGGCGGCGCTCTTCCTCGATTTTCTCGTCGGTCATGTCCTCGTCTTCGCGGCAGTGCGGCAGGATGCCCTCTTCCACGCCGACCAGGAACACGTGCGGATACTCCAGTCCCTTGGAGGCGTGCAGCGTGGACAGGCGCACGGCGTCGGGATCTTCCTCGCGGCCTTCAAGCATGCTCATCAGCGCCACCGTCTGCGTCAGCTCCAGCAAGTTCTTGCCTTCGTCGCCAAAGCCGTCGGCGGTGTCGAAGCCAGTGGCTTCGCCTTCACCCGTGGCCTCGGGCTTGGTGCCCTTGCGCTTGAGCCAGTCGAGGAATTCCAGCGTGTTGGTCCAGCGCGACTGCGCCTGGCGTTCGTCGAACATGTCGTAGAGGTAGGCTTCGTAGTGGATGCCTTCCATCAGGTCGTCCAGCACTTCGGTGGCGGGGTCGCTGGCCGCGCGCCCGGCCAGCCGCACCATCGCCTCGCAGAACACGCGCAGCGGCTCCATCTGGCGCGGCTGCAGCTTGCCCTCGATGCCGCCCATCATGGCCGCCTCGAACAGCGAGACCTTGGCCTGCCCGGCGAAGGTGCCCAGCACTTCCAGCGTGGTGTTGCCCACGCCACGTTTGGGCGTGGTGATGGCGCGGATGAAGGCGGGATCGTCGTCCGGGTTGGCGATCAGGCGCAGGTAGGCGCAAATGTCCTTGATCTCGGCCTTGTCGAAGAAGCTCTGCCCGCCCGACAGCACATAGGGAATGCGCTCGCGGCGCAAGATCTGCTCGAACAGGCGTGCCTGGTGGTTGCCGCGGTACAGGATGGCGTAGTCGCGGAACTGCGCGCGCCGCTCGAACTTGTGCGCCGACAGGCGGAACACCACGGATTCCGCCTCGTGCTCCTCATCGTTCATCGGGTTGATGGCGATGGGGTCGCCCATGCCGTGCTCGCTCCACAACTTCTTGTCGAACAGCTTGGGATTGTTGGAGATGACCGCGTTGGCCGCTTCCAGGATGCGCACGGTGGAGCGGTAGTTCTGCTCCAGCTTGACCACCTTGAGGTCGGGAAAATCGGTCTGCAGCAACTTCAGGTTGTCCAGCGTGGCGCCGCGCCAGCCATAGATGGCCTGGTCGTCGTCGCCCACCGCCGTAAAGGCCGGGGCGCGCAGGTGCGAGCCGCCGGCGAGTTGCTTGAGCAACTGGTACTGGCAGGCGTTGGTGTCCTGGTATTCGTCCACCAGGAAGTAGCGCAGCCGGTTCTGCCAGCGCAGGCGCACCTCTTCGTTGCGCGCGAACAGCTCGGCCGGCAGGCGGATCAGGTCGTCGAAATCCACTGCCTGGTAGGCATGCAGCGTGGCCACATAGTTGCGGTAGATCAGCGCCGCCTGGTGATCGTCGGGGTTTTCGGCCTGGGCGATGGCCGTCTCGGGATCGACCATGCCGTTCTTCCACAGCGAGATGGTGCTCTGCACGCTGCGGATCAGCTTCTTGTCGGTGCTGGCAAGCTGCTCCTGCACCRTGCCGAAGCAATCGTCCGAATCCATGATGGAGAACCGCGGCTTCAGGCCTACGTGCTCCGCCTCGGCGCGCAGGATCTGCACGCCCAGCGAGTGGAAGGTGCTGACGGTGATCTGCTTGATCGGAATCCGCTTGCCCTCGCGCGTGGTCTTGCCTTCCATCAGCTTGGCGATACGCTCCTGCATCTCCTTGGCGGCCTTGTTGGTAAAGGTCACCGCGGCGATGTGCTTGGGCTGGAAGCCCTTGTCCTCGATCAGGTGGGCGATCTTCTGCGTGATCACCCGGGTCTTGCCCGAACCGGCGCCGGCCAGGACCAGGCAGGGGCCATCGAGGTAGCGAACGGCTTCGGATTGGGCAGGATTAAGTCCGTGGGTCATGCGAGGGCTGGTGGTGAGGCTGGGTGGCGGGATGTCCGGCAAGGGCGGGCGCGAGGCTCCGCGCGGCACATGGGCAGCACATGCGCGGCCACGGGTGAAGCCTGCGGCACAGGAAAAGCCATCGGAGCCGCAGATGTTAACATGCCCGCGGGCCGCCCCGTCCTCCCGGCCAGCCCGGCAATCGCCCGCGTTGACAAGCCCCCGAGGCTGGCTGTAGAGTCGCGCCATCCGACCGGGAGAGCGCGCAGATCTTGCGCCGCCGAAGGGGTATCACCCGAAAACTCTCAGGCACCATGGACTGGTCGGATCGGCTTGCAACATGCACACGATGCACGCCGTACTCTGGAGAGCGGCACCCGCCATTGCTGAATCAATGGTGAGCGTGCCCACCGAAGGGGCGCGCAAGGCCTGGGTCCTGGTTTAGCCGGGGCCGCCTTGTAATCTCTCAGGTATCGAGGACAGAGGGGTCATCCGCCGCAGCGGATTTGGCAGCGCTATTGCGCGCCGAATCCTGCGGCGGATGGCCCTTTTTTCGTTTTCGAACCGAGATTAGCCTTCCCCCGAGGATTCCATGACGCTCCAGGCCACGCCCCTCAACGCTATCCACCGCGCCCTCGGCGCCCGCATGGTCGACTTCGGCGGCTGGGACATGCCGGTCAACTACGGCTCCCAGATCGAGGAACACCACGCCGTGCGCACGGACGCCGGCATGTTCGACGTCTCCCACATGTGCGTGGTCGATCTCAATGGCGAGCATGTGCGTGCCTTCCTGCGCGGCCTGCTGGCCAACAATGTGGACAAGCTGCAAACGCCGGGCAAGGCGCTGTACTCCTGCATGCTCGACGAAAAGGGCGGCGTCATCGACGACCTGATCGTCTACTACTTCGCCGAGGATCACTTCCGCCTGGTGGTGAACGCCGGCACCGCCAACGCAGATATCAAATGGATCGCCGCACGCAACGCGGCCACCAATAGCGGCGTGAGCATCACGCCGCGCCGCCACGACAACGCGCCCGGCGGCGTGGACCCGCTGGCCATCGTCGCGGTGCAGGGCCCGAACGCCCGCGCCAAGGTGTGGAGCGCCTTTCCCTCGACGCAACCCAGCGAATCCCTGAAGCCGTTCAACGCCGTGGTGGTGCAGGATCCGGCGCTCGGCGAAGTCATGGTGGCGCGCACCGGCTATACCGGCGAAGACGGTTTCGAACTGGTGGTACCGGCCGAGAACGTGGCCGGCCTGTGGGAAAAGCTGATCGCCGCCGGCGTGCGCCCGGCCGGCCTGGGCGCGCGCGACACGCTGCGCCTGGAAGCCGGCATGAACCTGTACGGCCAGGACATGGATATCCACACCTCGCCGCTCAATGCGGGCCTGGCCTGGACCGTGGACCTGCAAAGCGAACGCGACTTCACCGGCAAGGCGGCACTGGTCGCCGGTGGCCAGACCCAGCAGTTCGTCGGGCTGATCCTGCGCGAAAAAGGCGGCGTGCTGCGCGCCCACCAGAAGGTGATCACCCCCGCCGGCGACGGCGAGATCACCAGCGGCACCTTCAGCCCCTCGCTGTCCCAATCCATCGCTTTTGCCCGCCTGCCTCGCGACGTTGCCATCGGCGCCGAGGTGCAGGTCGAGATCCGCGACCGCAAACTCGCCGCGACTGTGGTTAAACTGCCGTTTGTGCGTAATGGCAAGGCACTCGTGAGCTGAACGCTCGCACCCGGTCACAGCGCGCCCGCCGGCGGGTACCCATCGATCATCGTGTATCGGAACCTCCGCCCGGCTGGCGCTGAATAACAAATTGAATCTGGAGCAATCCCATGAATTTCCCCGCCGACCTGAAATACACCGAGTCCCATGAATGGGTGCGCGTCGAAGCCGACGGCACGCTGACCATCGGCATCACCGACCACGCGCAGGACGCGCTGGGCGACATCGTCTTCCTGGAACTGCCGGAAGTGGGCAAGTCGGTCGGTGCCGGCGACGCGCTGGCCGTGGTGGAATCGGTCAAGGCCGCGTCCGACATCTACGCCCCGGTGGCCGGCGAAGTGATCGCCGTCAACGATGCCGCCGCCGCCGCGCCCGAGAGCGTCAATGCCGACGCCTTCGACGCCTGGCTGTTCAAGCTCAAGCCGGCCAACAGCGACGACGTGAACGGCCTGATGTCGGCCGACGCCTACAAGGCCAACGTCGGCGCCTGATGCCAGATCGTCATTCCCGCGCCACGGGAATGACGGACAAAGACTGCCGCGACGCGGACCGGGCCGACCACCCGCCGCACCGCTCCCACGAGATTCTTGCCATGAACGCCCCCCTGCCCATGACTGCCGCCCAAGTTGCCCGGCCCACGCTGGCCGAACTGGAGGCGCGCGACGCCTTCGCCTCCCGCCATATCGGCCCCGATGCCGCCGAGCAACAGCACATGCTCAAGGTGCTCGGCTATGACAACCGCGCCGCGCTGATCGACGCCGTCATCCCCGCCGCCATCCGCCGCCGCGACGGCATGCCGCTGGGCGAGTTCACCGAGCCGCTGACCGAGGAAGCAGCGCTTGCCAGGCTGCGCGGGCTGGCGAACAAGAACAAAGTACTCAAGAGCTTTATCGGCCAGGGTTACTACAACACCCTGACGCCGGGCGTGATCCTGCGCAATATCTTCGAGAACCCGGCCTGGTACACCGCCTACACGCCCTACCAGCCCGAGATCTCGCAAGGCCGCCTGGAAGCCATGCTGAACTTCCAGCAGATGGTGACCGACCTGACCGGGCTGGACATCGCCAACGCGTCCATGCTGGACGAAGGCACCGCGGCCGCCGAGGCCATGACCCTGCTGCAGCGCGTCAACAAGCACGCTTCCAATACCTTCTACGTGGCCGACGACGTGCTGCCGCAAACGCTGGAAGTGGTACGTACCCGCGCCCTGCCGCTGGGCATCGAGGTCAAGGTCGGCCCCGCTTCGGAAGCCGCCGGCGCCCATGCCTTCGGGGTACTGCTGCAGTACCCCGGCGTCAATGGCGATGTCGCCGACTACCGCGCCATCGCCGATGCCGTGCACGCCGCCGGCGGCCTGGTGGTGGCTGCCGCCGACCTGCTGGCGCTGACCCTGATCGCCGCGCCCGGCGAATGGGGCGCCGACGTGGCGGTGGGCAACTCGCAGCGCTTTGGCGTGCCGCTCGGTTTCGGCGGCCCGCACGCCGGCTACATGGCGGTCAAGGATGCCTTCAAGCGCTCCATGCCCGGCCGCCTGGTGGGCGTGACCATCGACGCGCAAGGCAACAAGGCCTATCGCCTGGCCCTGCAGACGCGCGAGCAGCATATCCGCCGCGAGAAGGCCACCTCGAACATCTGCACGGCGCAGGTCCTGCTGGCCGTGATGGCCTCGATGTACGCCGTGTACCACGGCCCGCAAGGCCTCAAGCGCATCGCGCAGCGCGTGCACCGCCTGACCGCCACGCTGGCCGGCGGCCTGCAGCAGCTCGGCTATGCGCGCACCAACGCCGACTATTTCGACACGCTGACCCTGGAAACCGGTTTCAACACCGAAGCCCTGCACGCATCGGCAACCGCCCGCGGCATCAACCTGCGCCACGCCGGCGCCACCCGCATCGGTATCTCGCTGGACGAAACCACCTCGCGTGAAGACGTCGTCACCCTGCTGGAAATCTTCGCCCACGGCAAGCCGGTGCCCGATTTCGACGCGCTGGAAGCCGCCGCGCAGGACGCCTACCCGGCCGGCCTGGCGCGCCAGAGCGCCTACCTGACCCATCCGGTGTTCAACACGCATCACGCCGAGCACGAGATGCTGCGCTACCTGCGCATGCTGGCCGGCAAGGACCTGGCGCTGGACCGCACCATGATCCCGCTGGGCTCGTGCACCATGAAGCTCAACGCCACCAGCGAGATGATCCCGGTGACGTGGCCCGAGTTCAGCAAGGTGCACCCGTTCGCGCCGCTGGACCAGACGGTCGGCTACCGCGAGATGATCGACCAGCTCGAAGCCATGCTGTGCGCCGCGACCGGCTACGCCGCGGTGAGCCTGCAGCCCAACGCCGGCTCGCAAGGGGAATACGCCGGCCTGCTGATCATTCACGCCTATCACGCCAGCCGTGGCGAAAGCCATCGCGACATCTGCCTGATCCCCTCCTCCGCCCACGGCACCAACCCGGCCTCGGCGCAGATGGCCGGCATGAAGGTGGTGGTGGTGGCCTGTGACGAGAACGGCAACGTCGACCTGGAAGACCTGGCGAAGAAGGCGGAACAGCACAGCAAGAACCTCGCCGCCATCATGATCACCTACCCGTCCACGCATGGCGTGTTCGAGCAGGGCGTGCAGCAGATCTGCGATATCGTGCACAAGCACGGCGGCCAGGTCTACGTGGACGGCGCCAATATGAACGCCATGGTCGGCACCGCCGCGCCGGGCCAGTTCGGCGGCGACGTGTCCCACCTGAACCTGCACAAGACCTTTTGCATCCCCCACGGCGGCGGCGGCCCGGGCGTTGGCCCGGTGGCGGTCGGCGCGCACCTGGCGGACTTCCTGCCCAACCAGGACAGCGTGGGCTATCGCCGCGACGACCAGGGCATCGGCGGTGTTTCCGCCGCGCCGTTCGGCTCGGCCAGCATCCTGCCAATCTCGTGGATGTACATCGCCATGATGGGCTCGGCCGGCCTGACCGCCGCCACGGAGAACGCCATCCTGGCCGCCAACTACGTGGCCCGCCGCCTGTCCCCGCACTTCCCCGTGCTCTATACCGGCCAGCACGGCCTGGTGGCGCACGAGTGCATCCTGGATCTGCGCCCGCTGCAGAAGAGCACCGGCATCTCCAACGAGGACGTGGCCAAGCGCCTGATGGACTACGGGTTCCACGCCCCGACCATGAGCTTCCCCGTACCGGGCACGCTGATGATCGAGCCGACCGAAAGCGAAGCCCTGCACGAGCTGGACCGCTTTATCGACGCCATGATCGCCATCCGCGCCGAGATCGGCCGTGTGGAGGACGGCAGCTTCGACCGCGAGGACAACCCGCTGAAGAACGCGCCGCACACCGCCGCCGTGATCACCGCCGATGCGTGGGAGCACAAGTACACGCGCCAGGAAGCCGCCTACCCGGTGGCCGCGCTGCGCACGCAGAAGTACTGGCCGCCGGTCGGCCGTGCCGACAACGTGTACGGCGACCGCAACCTGTTCTGCGCGTGTGTGCCGATGAGCGAGTACGCTGAGGAGTAAGCTGGTGGATGCCGGGGTTGCGGCCGTCGCGGCAACCCCGGCACTTCGCCAGCGCGCTATGCTCGGTGTGGATGCGCGGCCACCCGGCCGTGCCCGGCAAACGGAGCACGCATGTGGAATCTCAGCGCCCCATGGTGGGAATTCGTCCTGCGCGGACTGATCGTCTACGGCAGCCTGCTGGTGTTGCTGCGGCTTTCCGGCAAGCGCCAGATCGGCCAGCTCACGCCGTTTGACCTGGTGCTGCTGCTGGTCCTGTCCAACGCGGTGCAGAACGCCATGAACGCGGGAGACAACTCGGTCACCGCCGGCCTGATCCTGGCCGTGACGCTGATCGCGGCCAATCTCGGGCTGGCCTGGCTAAGCTGGCGCAGCCGGCGCTTCGAGGATGTGGTCGAAGGGCGCCCCGAGATACTGATCCACGAAGGCAAGGTGTTTCCCGACGTGATGAAACGCGCCTTCATTACGCGAGACGACCTGCACAAGGCGCTGCGCCATGCCGGCTGCGAGCGCGTGAGCGATGTGCATTTCGCCATCCTCGAAAACGACGGCACCATCAGCGTGATGGCGAAGAAAGACGCCCCACCCACCCCCCAGGACGCTGCCACCTCGCTGTGGCGCGCCCCCGATAACGACATCGGCAACTCGTCGGTCTGAGACCGGCGCGTAGCCAACCAGGAGCCTTGCCGTGGCTGTCAGCGTTTTCGACCTGTTCAAGGTGGGCATCGGCCCCTCCAGTTCCCACACCGTGGGCCCGATGCGCGCGGCCCTGATGTTTGCCCAGGGCCTGGCGCGCGACGGCCTGCTGCCGCAAGTGGCCAGCGTACGCATCGAGCTGTACGGCTCGCTCGGCGCTACCGGGCGCGGCCACGGCACCGACAAGGGTGTGATCCTCGGCCTGCAGGGCGAGGCGCCGGACACCATCGATCCCGACACCATCGAGCTGCGCCTGGCCGCGCTGCGCGCCAGCCGCACGCTATCGCTGCTGGGCACGCACCCCGTGCCCTTTGTCGAGAAGGAACACATCGTCTTCTACCGCCGCGAGGCCATGGCCGAGCATCCCAACGGCATGAAATTCCATGCCTTCAATGCCGGCGGCGAGCCCATCCGCGAGGGGCGCTACCTGTCGGTGGGCGGCGGCTTCGTCATCACCGCCGGCGCGGCCAACACGCAGATCCTGGAAGCTGACCAGCAACTGCCGTACCCCTTCCGCAGCGGGCGCGCCATGCTGGAAATGGCGGCCGCCAGCAAGAAGAGCATCGCGCGGATGATGATGGAGAACGAGTGCGTGTGGCGCAGCGAGGCCGAGGTCAACGCCGGCCTGCTGCAGATCTGGGCCGTGATGCAGGCCTGTGTGGCACGCGGCTGCCGTACCGACGGCGAGCTGCCGGGACCGTTCAAGGTCAAGCGCCGCGCCCCCGAACTGTTCCGCAACCTCACCGAGCACGCCGAGCGCGCGCTGGCCGATCCGCTCTCGGTCATGGACTGGGTCAACCTGTACGCGATCGCCGTCAATGAGGAAAATGCAGCCGGCGGCCGGGTGGTCACCGCGCCAACCAACGGCGCGGCCGGCATCATCCCGGCCGTGCTGCATTACTATGACCGCTTCGTGCCTGGCGCCAACCCGCAGGGCGTGATCGACTTCCTGCTTACCGCCGGCGCCATCGGCATGCTCTACAAGCTCAATGCCTCGATCTCGGGTGCCGAGGTGGGCTGCCAGGGCGAAGTCGGCGTGGCCTGCTCGATGGCCGCCGGCGCGCTCGCCGCGGTGATGGGTGGCACGCCCGAGCAGGTCGAGAACGCAGCCGAGATCGGCATGGAACACAACCTTGGCCTGACCTGCGACCCGGTTGGCGGGCTGGTGCAGATTCCCTGCATCGAACGCAATGCCATGGCGTCGGTGAAAGCCGTCAACGCCGCGCGCATGGCGTTGCGCGGCGACGGCATGCATTACGTGTCGCTGGATTCGGTCATCAAGACCATGCGCGAGACCGGCGCCGACATGAAGACCAAGTACAAGGAAACGGYGCGCGGCGGGCTGGCGGTGAATATCGTGGAGTGCTGAGCCCGCTTCCCGTTCCTTCTTCCACTGCCACGCTTTCTGCTACGCTTGCCGGGCATCCACCCACTTCACCCACTTGGAGTCCGGCATGGTCAGAATCAGTTTTCTCTACCCGCACAGCAAGGGCGGCAAGTTCGACATGGACTACTACCTGCAGCGGCACATGCCGCGCGCCATCGAACTGTTCAGCGCGCAACCCGGCTACCGGGGCGTGGCGGTGGAGCGCGGGCTGGGCGGCGGTGCGCCGGGCTCGGATCCGGCCTACACGGTGATGTGCCATTTCCTGTTCGAATCGGTGCAGGACTTCGTTGCCGCCGCAAAGGCCGCCGGCACCGAGCTGCAGCTCGACATCCCCAACTACACCGATGCGGTGCCGGTGGTGCAGATCAGCGAAGTGGTGTCCGTCGCTTGACGCGATTGCCGCCCCAGCCGCAGCAGCCCACCCAACTTATCCACAACCGTTTCGTCCACCCCAGGCCCGGCCTGCCCGGCAGATGGCTGGCCCGGCTGGTGTCCTCGCCGCGCTTGCTGGCGGCTTCGCTGGCTGCTTCGACTCCTGGGAATCCGTGGTCGCCTTCCTGTGCCTGCAGGACAGTGCGATCTCGCACGTAGAGGATGCCGGCCGCATCGCCCACGCCGGTATCGACCTGCCGATCGATCTCGCCGCCGTGCAGCCGCTGGAAGCGGTCATTGGCGAGTGCGATCTGCCGATGCTGCGCGAGCTCGGCGTGCCGCCCGGCGAGTGCGCGCAGCCGTTCTGCTTCCTGGTGCCGGCGGTGCCCTTCCGCGTGCTGTGGGAGCGGCTGCTGTGAGGCCATGAAGCCACGCGCGGATAGCCATGAATCCGTGCGGTAGCGCTATCATGTCCGTTCCCACTCAGGCGGTGCAGCCATGCAGACCTTCCATCAGCTGTTCGACGAAACCTCCTCCACCTTCACCTACCTGCTGATCGACGCCGCCACACGGGAGGCGCTACTGATCGATCCGGTGGATCACCAGCTAGACCGCGACCTGGCGCTGCTGCAGGCCAGCGGCGCCACGCTGGCGTGGGTGGTCGAGACCCATGCCCACGCCGACCACATCACCTCCGCGGGCCATGTTGCGCTGCAAACCGGCGCGCACACCGCCGCGCCCTCGGGCTGCGATATCCAGCCCGCGCAGAAGCAGCTGATCGACGGCGACACGCTGCGGTTCGGCACGCAGACGCTGCGCGCCATCCACACGCCCGGGCACACCGCCGGCAGCATGAGTTACCTGTGGGAAGAGCCCACCCCCGCCGGCGTGGTGCGCCGCATCTTCACCGGCGACGCGCTGCTGATCGACGGCTGCGGCCGCACCGATTTCCAGTCCGGCGATGCCGGCACGCTATACGACAGCCTCACGCAGAAACTCTTCGCGCTGCCCGACGACACCGTGGTCTATCCCGCCCACGACTACAAGGGCCGCACCGAATCCACCATCGGCCAGGAGCGCGCGCACAACAGCCGCGTGGCCGGCCGCACGCGTACCCAGTTCATCGAGATGATGGCGCAGCTGAACCTGCCGAAGCCCAAGCTGATCGACGTGGCCGTGCCCGCGAACCAGCGGCTTGGCTTGCGCGATGGGGAGCAGGTCCCGCACGGGGCATAGGCGGGCGCCGCCGAAAGCGCATTGGCCACGGCAAGATAATGCAGACAGGAGAGACAGGACATGGCCCAGTACACCGCAGAAATCCTATGGCTACGTGGAGAACAGGATTTCCTCGGCAACCGCTACAGCCGGAAACACACGCTGCGATTCGATGGCGGCATCGAGGTGCCGGGTTCGTCGTCGCCGCATGTCGTGCCGCTGCCCATGTCGGAGGCCGCGGCGATCGATCCTGAAGAGGCCTTCGTCTCCGCACTGTCCAGTTGCCACATGCTGTGGTTCCTGTCCATCGCCGCCAAGCACAAGTTCTGCGTGGACCGCTACTTTGATGCGGCAGTCGGGACCATGGCGAAGAACGCGGAAGGCAGGATGGCCATCACGGTGGTCACGCTAAGACCCGAAGTCACCTTCTCCGGGGAGCGGCGACCGAGCCGCGATGAAATCGCCCACCTGCATCACACGGCGCACGATGCGTGCTTCATTGCGAACTCGGTCAAGTCGGAGGTGCGCTGCGAGCCGGTGTACGTGGGCGCGCAGGCCTGATATCGCGGCGCCAGCGCAGGAACGGCGCGCGACAGGGGCAATGGGATGCGACTGCCACGCCAGGTGGCAGCGGTTGAGGATCGGCGTCGGCTTCCGGCCTCGCGGTGCGGACCGGGCTAGTCCCAGATGCAGCGGACCGCCGCCGCGGCGATCACCGGCACGGAAAGGACCAGCGGAATCGCGAAGTAAGGCACCTCGAAATTCACGACATGTTCATAGATGAGCCAGCCGATGCCGATGGCTAGCGTGACCAGTCCGACAATCGCAGCGAGAGCGTTCACGGCCCGGTCCGAAGGACGTCCGCGCGTCCGTTCTGCTTTGGTGGAAAGCGCTTTCATCGTAGCTCCGAAGGTTGTCGTCACGGGCATCTGATGCGTTAATTCTAGTCCTGCTCCGCCGGTTTGCGCGGGTTGCCTGCACGTGGTAACCGTAGCGCGCTCAGGTCGCCCAGCTATCGCAAGTCTGCCGCACCGTTTCGCGCAGACTCCGCGTGCTGGCGTCGATCTGGCGCACGCGCTCGGCATCGCCGTTGCGGCTTTGCGCCAGCGCGCGGATATTGGCCAGCGCATCGAGCGATCCCAGCGCTTCGGCATGGGGGACCAGCGCATCGCAGATCGAGATGATGTGATCCGCGATCGGCATGCGCGTGAGCTCGTTGGGATGCACATACTCGCCTTCCAGCCCGAAGCGGCAAGCCTGGAAGCGGTTGAAAGTGTAGACGAGGTAGTCGTCTTCCTGCGGCATGAAGGGGCGCGAGAGGAGCAGGTAGCGCGCAAGCGCCTGGATGTAGGCGGCGATATCGCAAGCACGGCCCACCGTGAGCGGCGTGTCCATCACGCGGACCTCGATGGTGCCGAACTCGGGCTTGGGACGGATATCCCAGTAGAAGTCCTTCATGCTCTCGATCACGCCGGTCTTGCGCATCTTCTCGAAGTAGGCGGTGAACGCATCCCAGGTGAGCAGGTGCGGCGCGCGCCCGCTCATGGGGAAGGCCGCGACCGAGTTCAGCCGCGCCGAGGCGAACCCGGTGTCCACGCCCTGCACATAAGGCGACGAGGCGGCCAGCGCGATGAAGTGCGGCACGTAGCGGCCGATGGCATGGAGCAGGAACAGCGAGTCGTCGGCGCTCGGGCAGCCGATATGCACGTGCTGGCCGAACACCGTGAACTGCTTGGCCAGGTAGCCATAGAGTTCGGAGATGTACTGGTAGCGCGGCGAATCGGAGATGGTGCGGTCGGCCCACTGCTGGAAGGGATGGGTGCCGCCGCCGCAGATGCCTAGGTTGAGCGAACGCGAGGCATCCACCATCAGGTCGCGCATGGTGCCGAGTTCGTCCAGCGCCTGTGCATAACTCGTGCAGATGCCGGTGCTGATCTCGATCATCGAGGGGCTGATCTCAGGCTTGATGTCGCCGGCATGCTGCGCGCCTTTCAGCGCACGCAGCAGGTCCGGCGCGAACGGCGCCAGGTCATAGTCGTGACGATTGACGAGTTGCAGCTCCAGTTCCACGCCGAAAGTCAGCGCTTCGGAGTGCTTGAACGGTTCGAGTGACATCAGCGCCCTCCTCCATTGCTTCTGACCTCGCCCGCAAAGCGAAGTGCCCAGGCCGCCATCGTGGGCCCCATCAATTGTTCGATCGCCAGCGTGCACAGGATAATGGCCGCCAGCGGCTCGCCGGTGTTCGGATACAGCAGCGCGACATCGCTCATCAACAGGTACGCCAGACCCGACATGGGCGCCAGCGCGAGACCGAGCGCCACGCACTGCTTCAGGCTCAGGCCCGAGAAGGAGCCCAGCGAGACCACGCCCACCAGCTTGGCGAAGTGGCGCAGCAGTACCAGCACACAGGCGGCGCCGCCGCCGATGGCCCAGTCGTGCGCGGTCAGCGGCAGGCCGAGCGACACCACCATCACGATGATCAACAGGCTGCCCGCGCTGCCGAAATGCGCCGGCCACACGCGCGGCTGGCTGTCCTGGTGCTTGAAGACGACGCCGGCCAGCATCAGCGTGAGCGGCATGGAAAGCTTGAGTACGCGCGTGAGCGCCAGCGTGAGCAGCACCAGTCCCACCAGCACCAGGAAGCTGTAGTGATCGTCCGAGGCCATGCGTGCGTAGATGCCGTGCCCGAGCTTGCCGACGATCCAGGCCAGCAGGCAGGATCCCACCAGCAGGTAGAGCGGATGCAGCAGCGCGGCGCCGAGATTGCCGTATTCGGAATGCAGCCAGCCCGTGGCCAACTGGACGATGGTGGCGGCGTAGATGCTGTTCAGGGCCGCCATGGCGAGCAGCCGTTCAGTCACCTGCCCTTCCGCGCGCAGTTCATTCTTGAGTTGCAGCACGATGGTCGGCGAAGTGCTGACGGCGATACCGCCGGCCAGGATGGCCACGGCCGGGCTCACGCCGATCCATTGCAGCACGGTGGCCACCAGGCCCCAGGTCAGCAGGCTTTCAAAGGCACTGGTGAAGAGCAGCCAGCGGTTAGCCCGCAGCCAGGTGAGCGAGAGCCGGTGCCCCAGTTCGAACAGCGCCAGCGCCAGCGCCATATCGATCAGGACGCGGCTCTGCGCGATCATGTCTTCGTCCACGATGCCGCGGCCAAGCATGCCGGCCAGCAGGCCCGCGGCGGCATAGCCGACGATCCGGGGCAGCCGCAGGTACGTGCGGCATATCTCTCCCGCCAGGCCGGCGCCCACCAGCGCCAGCCCGACCCAGAAAAGCCCGCCCGGTACCAGGGGCAGGCTTGGAAACAATTGGCTTAGTCCATTCATGGGCTACATGGTAACGGAGGCGCACGAAAATCCCTGTCGGATTTTGTCCGACAGAGAATGGAATTTGCAGGCAACGTGATGCGTTCAGGCGTAAAAAAACGCCATCTTACCGGGATGGCGTTTTTTTTTGCATCAGGGTCGGAGCGCTTCCGTACAGACGCTACACGCCCCAGAACTTCCATGCCGGCCGGGTCGCGCGCAAGCTGGCTTCCACGCGAGCGTACAGTGTGCGCGATTTGCCCTGCGCGGCGCCACCCGCGCGGGCCTTCTCGAAATAGCCCAGCGCGGTCTCGCGTTGCTCCAGCCCGAGCGCGGCCTCGACGGCACCGAGATAAGCATCGCCTTCCCAGCCGTCGCGCGCGGCAAAGGCCGCCTGGAAATCCGTCAGCGCCTCGGCGTACTGCTTCTCGCCGGTGCGGATCAGGGCACGCTGCAAACGCGGGAAAGCCTGGTCACGGGGGTCGTCGGCAGTCAGCCCGATGGCTTGCTCGAACAGCGGCAGTGCACGGTCGGGGGCGCCAAGGTCACGCCAGATCATGCCGAACTCGTTGCACAGCCACGCGTCCTCGATCAGCAGCGCGCGGCGTTGCAAAGCCTCGATCTCGGCCAGCGCATCGGTACGGTCATGCTGGTCCATGCCGCCCGTGGCATTGCGCAGCAGCCCGGCGAAGTGGGCGCGGGCGTGCGCCAGCGCGTGCGCGGCCTGGCTGCGCTCTTCCACTGGCAGGGCATCGGCGCGGGCATCCATATGCGCCAGCGCATCGCGGGCTGCCGAAGTCACTTCCGCACCGCCGATCGCCTTCCAGGTGCTCATCAGCCGGCTGAAGATCCAGCCCACATTGGCGGGATCGCGCTCCAGCGGGTAGCGATTGAGGACATCGCCCGCCACTTCCACGGCTTTCTGGTGCTGGCCGGCGGCCTCCAGGCATTCGAGCAGGTCGATCCAGTGCTCGATGAATTCGCTGACCGCGATGCCCTTCTCGTGCAGGGCGATGCGCTCGGCGAGGTTGGCGGCACCTTCCAGCCGGGTGGCCAGGTTGTGGCACAGCATCGAATAGATATGCGGGTCGGCGTCGTCGTAGCCGCCCTCGCCGCTGGCAAAGTACGACTCGAAGCGCGCCACGCCCAGGCGATACGCCTTGATCAGGTGCGGCGTCAGCGCGGCCTCGGCGGCCGGCACGGCATCCATGAACTCGGCCAGCGCCACGCCGGCGTTGTAGTAGCCGGTCGCGTCGGTGGCGTTCTCCACGAAAGCGAAGCGCAGCCACGGCTCGGCTTCACCGGACTGGTGGCGCCATTCCAGTTCGCGCACCTGCGCCTTCGGGTCCGGCGCCTGGCGCTGGTAGGTGGCGAAGTCGTCCCAGGCGCCGTCCAGCTCGCCGGCCCGGTAGCGCAGCGGGGCACGGATGCGGCGGGCTTGCGGATGGTCCGGCTGGCTGGCCAGCACGATCCCCGCCTGTTCGGCGGCCAGGGCGTCGCCCGCGGCTTCGTCGAGTTCGAGCAGTTCGGGGTTGTCCAGGCCGATCCGTGCCAGGCACAGGCGCAGCATCGGCTCGGCCTGCTCGCCGGCGGCGTTCACGTGGGCCACTGCCTGGCCCAGAATGTCAGCGGCGCCCAGGTCGGGGGCGCGGTACAGCAAGTCGTACCAATAAGCGCCAGCCCGGGCGAAATCCCCCAACCGGTAGTGCACCAGGCCCGCATGCAGGCGCGCGCTCCACTCCCCCGAGGACAAGCCGTTGCGCAGCGCCGCTTCTTCCAGCCAGGGCAGCGCCTCCTGAGGGCGGTCCATCCCCAGCAGCAGCATGCCGTAGCGATGCGCGATCACGCCGCGCGAGGACCAGCGGTGCGCCGGATGCAGCGGCAGACCGGGCAGCTTCGCCAGCGCGGCGTCGAGCACGGCGAAAGCCTGCTGCGCGTCGCCGCGGTCATAGTGCAGGCGTGCCCGCAGGCAATCGAAATCCACCACTTGCGGCTGCGCCTGCGAGAGCTGGTCGAGGATGACCAGCGCTTCATCGTAGCGCTCGGCGTTGGCTAACTCGATGGCGTGGTCGTAGCTGACTTCCTGCACGGACACGGACTGCTCCTTCTGGGTGGATGTGCGAGTGCGGGATTATGCGCCATCGCGGCCCCCTCCCGCACGTGAGAAAAAGGGGGGAGATTCCCGTCGCAAGCACGATACTGGTCAGCGGCGTCGCCCCGATGTACGCAGAAACGGCAACGCCACCCAAAGGTGGCGTTGCCGTTTCGCCACTGGGCGCGAGCCCAGGCCGGGTGGCTTACTTGCCGCCAACCGTCTCCAGCACGGTCCACTTGCCGCCAACCACCTTGTAGACGGTGATACCGCCGTCCTTCAGGTCGCCACGCGCGTCGTAGGCCAGTGTCTTGGTGGTCACGCCTTGCATGTTGGTGGCCGCCAGCACCGGCAGGTAGCGCGCCGGATCGGCCGAACCGGCCTTGATCATGGCGGTCATCATGGCCGTGGCGCCGTCATAGGCGTACGGCGAGTAGGTCTGCACCTTGCCGCCGAAGCGCTTCTCGTACTTCTTCTCGTAGGTGGCGCCACCGGGCATCTGCTCCAGCGGCAGGCCGGCCAGCGATACTACCGTGCCCTCGGCGGCAGGGCCGGCCAGCTTCAGGAAGTTGTCGGTCTTCGACATTTCGCCCGATACCACCGGCGACTTCATGCCGAGCTCCTTGACCTGCTTGGCCATCGGCGCGGATTGCGTTTCCGCGCCGCCGAAGAAGATCACGTCCGGGTTGCTGCGCTTGATATTGGTCAGCACGGCCTTGAAGTCCACCGCCTTGTCGTTGGTGAACTCGCGGCGCACGATCTTGCCGCCTGCAGCCTTGGCCGCCTTCTCGAACTCGTCGGCAAGGCCCTGGCCGTAGGCGGTGCGGTCGTCGACGATGGCGATGTTCTTGGCGCCCAGCTTCTTCACCACGAAAGCACCGATCACCGAACCCTGCTGGGTGTCGGAGGTCATCATGCGGAAGGTGGTCTTGAAGCCCTGGCGGGTGTACTCGGGCGCGGTGGCCATGGCGATCTGGGGAATGCCGGCGCGGTTGTAGACCATCGAAGCCGGGATGCTGGTGCCCGAGTTGAAGTGGCCCAGCATGCCCTGGACACCGTTGTCCACCAGCTTTTGCGCCACGACCGAGCCGGTCTTGGGGTCGGCCGCGTCGTCTTCGGAGAGCAGTACGAACTTGACGTCCTTGCCGCCGATCTTGGGCTTGGTGGCGTTCATTTCCTCAATGGCGAGGACGATGCCGTTTTGCATGTCCTTGCCGTATTGCGCCTGGCCGCCGGTCATCGGCGCGGCAAAACCCAGCTTGATTTCCTGCGCCTGGGCGAAGGCGGCCGAGGTGGCGCACAGGCCTGCAACGGTCAGGGCAACGGTCAGGGCCGTCTTGTGGAAAGTCGAGTTCATCAGTTCTCCTTGGTGGCTTTTGGATAGCCTTGCTGCGCTTTTGGACGCGTCCGGGTGTGGCGCGAAACGCTCCCCGATTTTTCAAATACGCGAGGTCTGCGGGATCGCCGCTGCCTCGCGTCGCTTCGATCGACGGCCGGCCGGTCAGCCGATCGTCATCAAACTGGCATTGCCGCCCGCCGCCGCCGTGTTGACGGACAGCGAACGCTCGATCAACAAACGCTCGATGGCCACATTCGGTTCACCGTGAGCCAGGCCTTGCACCGAAATGATCGGACCCTGACGCGTGGCCAGTTTCTCGCACACGGTGCGCAACTGGTCGGAATCGCCGTGGTGCAACACCGCATCGAAATTCGTGTCGCCGGCAGCCCAGTCGGGCACCAGGCGGACGCGCGATTGTACTGCCTTGGGCAGCCGTGCAAACAGCGCCCGCGCCATGGGGCTTTCGGGCCATACTGCCTGGCTGCCGGCGGCCAGCACCGCTGCCAGCTGGGTGGCCAGGTCGGCCTCCTGCTGGGCCAGGCACAGCACGGCCGCGCGCGGCAGCAGCGTATAGGTGTTGCGTTCGCCGGTCGGGCCGGGCAACGTGACCGACAGGCCGGCTGCCGAGGCGGCCGCAAAGCGTTCGCACACCGTCGCCAGTTCGGGGAGTGCCGCGCTCTCGTGCTGGGCCCATTCCTTGAGCGTAGCCAGTGCATCGGCCAGCGCGCGGCGCACCGGGCTGGTTGCATCGGCGCCGCCGAGCGTATCGGAGGCGCGCACCACGCGGGCCACGGCGTCCTGCGGGCAGACCGATAGCAGGCGGTGCAGGTAGWGCGGGCCGCCGGCCTTGGGRCCGGTGCCGGACAGGCCTTCGCCGCCAAAGGGCTGCACGCCGACCACCGCGCCGACGATATTGCGGTTGACGTAGAGATTGCCCACCTCCGCCCGCTCCACGATGTGTTCAATGGTCTCGTCGATACGGGTATGGATGCCCATGGTCAGGCCGTAGCCGGTGCCGTTGATCTGATCAAGCAAGGTGTCGAGCCCGGTGCGCGGATAGCGCACCACGTGCAGCACGGGGCCGAAGACTTCGCGCTGCAACTCCTCGATGCTGTCGAGTTCGATCAGCGTCGGCGACACAAAGGTGCCGTTGCGGCAGGCGGCGCTGGCCGCGCCGTTCGGATCGGCCTGGTGGACGCGGCGGCCCTTGGCGCGCATGGCGTCGATATGGCGCACGATATTGTTGCGCGCTTCCTCGTCGATGACCGGTCCGACGTCGGTCGACAGCCGGTCCGGGTTGCCCATGGTGAGTTCGTCCATGGCGCCCTTGAGCATCTCCAGCACGCGGTCGGCCACTTCTTCCTGCAGGCACAGCACGCGCAGCGCGGAGCAGCGCTGGCCGGCGGAGTCAAAAGCGGAATTCACCACATCGCCCACCACCTGTTCCGCCAGCGCGGAAGAATCGACGATCATCGCGTTCTGGCCACCGGTCTCGGCGATCAGCGGCACCGGGCGGCCGGCGGCGTCCAGCCGGCCGGCCACGCTGCGTTGCAGCAGGCGCGCCACTTCGGTGGAGCCGGTGAACATCACGCCCTTGACGCGGGCGTCGCCCACCAGCGCGGCGCCCACGGTCTCGCCACGGCCCGGCAGCAACTGCACCGCGCCGGCCGGCACGCCGGCTTCGCGCAGCAGGCGCACGGCCTGGGCAGCGATCAGCGGGGTCTGCTCGGCGGGCTTGGCCAGCACCGTATTGCCGGCGGCCAGCGCGGCAGCGACCTGGCCGGTAAAGATGGCGAGCGGGAAATTCCACGGGCTGATACAGACCACCGGCCCCAGCGGGCGGTGGGTATCGCTGGAGAAGGTCTCGCGTACCTGCGCGGCGTAGTAGCGCAGGAAGTCCACGGCCTCGCGCACTTCGGCGATGGCGTTGGAGAAGGTCTTGCCGGCCTCGCGCATGATGATGCCCATCAGGGACTGCATCTGCGCTTCCATCAGTTCCGCCGCGCGTTCGAGCGCGACCGCACGGACGTCCGCCGGGGTCGCCTGCCAGATCGGCGCGGCATTGACGGCGGCCTGCAGCGCGGCTTCCACCTCGGCCATGCTGGCTTCGGTGACATGGCCGACCACGTCACGCAGGTCGGACGGATTGCGCACAGGAGCGGGCTGGCCGGCGTCCGCGCCGGCAGCGGCTTCCACGCCCAGCAGCGGCACGGCACTGACGGCCTCGCTGGTACCGGCCAGCAGCGCCGAGGACAGCGAGGCAAGGCGATGTTCGTTGGAAAGGTCGATACCGGCGGAGTTGGGCCGCGATTCGCCATAAAGGCTGCGCGGCTGCGGGATACGCGGATGCGGCAGACCAAGCGCGCCTTCGTCGGCGTGCATGCGCTCGACCACGGTGACCGGATCGGCCACCAGTTCGTCCAGCGAGATGGTGTCGTCGGCGATGCGGTTCACGAAGGACGTGTTGGCGCCGTTTTCCAGCAGGCGGCGCACCAGGTAGGCAAGCAGCGTCTCGTGCGTGCCTACCGGCGCGTAGATGCGGCATGGACGGTTGAACTTGCCGTCGGCCAGCGGGCCGACCACCTGGTCGTACAGCGGCTCGCCCATGCCGTGCAGGCACTGGAACTCGTACTGRCCGGGATAGTAATTGTGGCCGGCGATCTGGTAGATGGCCGCCAGCGTGTGGGCGTTATGGGTGGCGAACTGCGGGTAGATGGCGTCCGGCACCGACAGCAGCTTGCGCGCGCAGGCCACGTAGGACACGTCGGTATAGACCTTGCGGGTATAGACCGGATAACCCTCCAGCCCGTCCACCTGGGCGCGCTTGATCTCGCTGTCCCAGTACGCGCCCTTGACCAGACGGATCATCAGGCGGTGGCGGCTGCGGCGTGCCAGGTCGATCAGGTAGTCGATCACGAAGGGGCAGCGCTTCTGGTAGCCCTGCACCACGAAGCCGATGCCGTTCCAGCCAGCCAGCTCGGGCTCGAAGCACAGACGCTCCAGCAGGTCGAGCGAGATTTCCAGGCGGTCGGCTTCCTCGGCGTCGATATTGATGCCGATGTCGTACTGCCGGGCCAGCAGGGTCAGGGACTTGAGGCGGCCATACAGTTCGCTGACCACGCGCTCGTGCTGCGCGCGGCTGTAGCGTGGATGCAAGGCCGAAAGCTTGATCGAGATGCCGGGGCCTTCATAGATGCCGCGCCCGCGCGAGGCCTGGCCGATGGCGTTGATGGCCTGCTCGTAGGAGGCCAGGTAGCGCTGCGCGTCGGCCTCGGTCATGGCCGCCTCGCCCAGCATGTCGTAGGAGTAGCGGAAGCCCTCGGCCTCGTACTTGCGTGCGTTGGCGAGCGCCTCGGAAATGGTCTCACCGGTGACGAACTGCTCGCCCATCAGGCGCATCGCCATGTCCACGCCCTTGCGGATCAGCGGCTCGCCGCCCTTTCCGATGATGCGGGTGAGCGCCTTGGACAGACCGGCCTCGGTATGGGTGGCCACCAGCTTGCCGGTGAACAGCAGGCCCCAGGTCGCGGCGTTGACGAATACGGACGGGCTCTGGCCCAGGTGCGACTGCCAGTTGGCGCCGCTGATCTTGTCGCGGATCAGCGCGTCGCGGGTGGCCTTGTCGGGAATACGCAGCAGCGCTTCGGCCAGGCACATCAGCGCCACGCCTTCCTGGGAAGACAGCGAGAACTCCTGGATCAGACCCTGTACCAGCCCTTCCCGGCCCGTGCCGACCTTGCGTTCGCGCAGCCGCGTGGCCAGGGTCCGGGCCATGGCCAGGGCGGCTTCGGCCTGTTGGTGCGGCAGGCGGGCCTGTTCCAGCAGCACCGGCACGCACTCGGGTTCCGGGCGGCGGTAAGCAGCGGTGATGGCGGCACGCAGCACCGACTGCGGCTGCACGCTCTGGGCAAACTCCAGGAAGGGTTGCACCGCGCCTTCGCCGGTCCCCGCGTCGAAGCCGTCGGCGCCATCCGCCGCACCCTCGCCCCCCATGCCCGCGGCACTGGTCTCATGCGGGACGTTGCCTCGCTCGACCTGCTCCAGATACGTAAATATTGCCTGCTTGATCAGCCAGTGCGGCGTGCGGTCGATTGACTGGGCAACGCGCTTGAGGCGCTCGCGGGAGGCGTCGTCGAGTTTGACGCCAAGGGTGGTGGTGGCCATGCGCTTGATTCTCCGTAAGACGCGAACGCTGGTTCCCGATACCGCGAGGAAACCTGCAGATGGCGCGATCATACTCTGGGGCAAACCAAAGGTGCAACTAGGTACAACCACCCATGCCAATCCAAAAATGTGGGTTGCACCGTACCTGGCGCTGCGCTGGCCTCAGCGCGTTCCGGAACGGATTCAAATTCGCAGCGGATCGATCTCCAGTTGCCAGCGCACGCCCTTGGCATCGGCCATTGCATCACCAAAAGTTTGCACCCACTCGCTGATAAACCGCTGCAGCGCAAGGCGTGATGTGCTCTCTACCAGCATCTGCGCACGCTCCCGGTTGAATACGCGCACCATCGACATCGGCACCGGGTCATGGAGTTGCACCTCCGGCGCCATGGGGCATGCATCTGCGCGGTTGCGCGCGCTTTGCAGGAAAGCCAGCGCGCGTTCCAGCTGGGCATGCTCGGCCGTGACCAGCACCTGGTAAGCAAACGGGGGCAACCCGGCCTGCCGGCGCTCGCGCAACTGCGTGGCCGCGAATCCATCATAGTCATGGCGTACCAATGCCTGCAATGCCGATGCGTCGGGATAGCGTGTCTGGATCAGTACTTCGCCAGCCAGCCCTGCCCGTCCGGCGCGGCCGGCCACCTGCATCAGCGAGGCGAACAAGTGCTCGGCGGCGCGGAAATCATGGCTGAACATGGCGGCGTCGGGATGGACGATGCCGACCAGCGTCACACGCTGGAAATCGTGTCCCTTGGCCACCATCTGGGTGCCGACCAGGATGTCGACCTCGCCCGCGTGCACTTCGTCGAACATGGCCTGGGCGCTGCCCTTGCGGCGCGTGGAATCGGCGTCGATGCGGGCAATGCGCGCTTGCGGGAAACGCGCGGCCAGGGCCTCCTCGATGCGCTGGGTGCCCCGCCCAAGCGGCGCGACGTCCACGTTGCCGCAGTCCGGGCAGTGATGCGGCACCGGTGATTCCAGCCCGCAGTGATGGCAGCGCAGGCGGCGCTCCGGCCGGTGCAGCACCAGGTAGGCCGAGCAGCGCGGGCAGCCGGAAAGCCAGCCACAGCTGTCGCAGGCCAGCACCGGCGCATAGCCGCGCCGGTTGAGAAAAAGCAGGCTCTGCTCGCCACGCTTCAGGCGAGCCTCGATGGCGTTGAGCAAAGGCACCGACAGGCCTTCGTAGAGCGCGCGCTGGCGCTGGCGCTCCTGGTTGATATCGATCAGGCGCACTGTCGGCAGCGTGGCGTCGGTCTGGGCGCGCTCGCGCAGCACCAGCTTGCGGTAGGTGCCCTGCTCGGCGCGCCACCAGGACTCCATCGACGGTGTGGCCGAGCCCAGTACCACCGCGGCGCCAAGCTGCTTGGCGCGCCATACCGCGAGGTCGCGGGCCGAGTAGCGCAGGCCTTCCTGCTGCTTGTAGGAGGTATCGTGCTCCTCGTCGACCACGATCAGCGCCAGGTGCGGCAACGAAGCCATGACCGCCAGGCGCGTGCCCAGCACGATGCGGGCCTCGCCGCGGTGCGCGGCCAGCCATTGCAGGGTGCGCTCCTGGTCGGCCAGGCCGCTGTGCAGCACCGCCAGCGGCAGATGCGGGAAACGCGCGGCAATGCGGCCCTGCAACTGCGGGGTGAGGTTGATTTCGGGCACCAGCATCAGTACCTGCGCCTGCGCATCCCGCGCCAGCACTTCGGCCATGGCGTGCAGGTACACCTCGGTCTTGCCGCTGCCGGTCACGCCGTGGAGCAGGAAAGGTGAGAATCCCGTGGCCTGCACGATCGCTTCCACAGCCACGCGCTGCTCGTCGTGCAGCGGCGGCGCGGCGGACGGCTCGCTTGCCGCAGGCGTGCCCAGCAAAGGCCGGTCGGCACGCTCGGAGGTCACCCAGCCGGCCCCGGCCCACTCCGCCAGGCGCGACGGGGCGGCGCTGCACAGCGCACGCGCCTCGGCAGCGGATACCGCCGGCCCGTCCTCCGCGGCGGCTACCAGCGCCTGTGCCAGCGCCAGCACGGTACGCGCACGCGCCGGCACCGCCGCCAGCAGGGCCGCGCCTTGCCCCGGGACTACGCGGTAATGCTCGCTGCGGGCACGCAGGGCCAGCCGCGCCCAGCCGTCGGCTTCGCGCAGCGCCGGAGGCAGCGCAGGCAACATGACTTCGCCCAGGCAGCGGTGATAGTAGCGGGCGGCAAACGCCGCCAGGGCGACCCAGTGCGCGCCGAGCGGCGGCAGCCAGTCCAGGTGCTGGGCGACGGGACGCAGGCGCTCGGCAGGTACGTCCGAGTGCGCCGAACGCGATACCGCCACGCCCACCAGCATGCGGCGGCCAAACGGCACGGCCACCAGATCGCCTGGCTGTACTTCGGGACCGGCAAGGTAGTCGAAAACGTCGTCGGCCGGTGTATCGAGCGCCACCTGCACCACGGCGAGCGGGGCACCATCCCTGCCCGCAACGCTTGCCGGTGCCGCTGCCGACCCGGCTTCCCCGGGGATCGCCGGGGACATCACACTGCGCCTCCCGACCCGGACACGGAGCGCAGCAGCAGGTACGTTCCACAATGGGGCAAAGAGGCCCGAAGCGTGTGCAGACCGGCGCCAGGCCGGATTTCGGCCAAATTAAGTGTGCGGCGCAACATCAACTTAAAGTAACGCTTCAAATGTGCCCCTAAGTCGATGATAGATGGCTGGTTTTCCCGGCCTCGGGCACCGCCTGTGGATAACTTTGTTGAAAACTCGCCCGGAGTTCCCGCAAACGCCCGTAAAACAAGGCTCCCATGGGCATTCCAACCCGACCTTGCCTGGATGCAATCCCTTGTAAATCAAGGACTTGCAGACCTCCCTCAGATGAGTTAAGGACTAACCCGCTCTTGCACTGCGGAAAACCCATTGATGTGCATAAGTCAAGCCTTGACAAGCGCGAACCAGCACCGAAAGGACGAAATATTGCAAAATAGTTTACTTGACAGCGCTTCTTGCAAGCCTCACCCGGCACGCGGGCATCCCTGCGCGGCGCGCGAGGCCTGCTCGCTGCGCCGCACAGATGGCAGCCCTGGGCGGGCGGTAAGACGTGCACCCCCTGTCACGTCGCGGCGACGCGCAGTTGCCGGCTGTAGCGATGTACCTCGTCCACCAGCACCGTCACATTCTCGGGCGGCGTGAACTGGGAAATCCCGTGACCCAGGTTGAAAACGTGACCGTCGCTGCCGCCGCCGGCGGCATAGCTGTCGAGCACGCCGCGCACCTGCTCGCGAATCGCGGCCTCCGGCGCAAACAGCACATTGGGGTCGATGTTGCCCTGCAGGGCCACCTTGCCACCAGTCCGGCGGCGCGCCTGGGTCAGGTTGACCGTCCAGTCCAGTCCCAGCGCGTCGGCGCCGATGCCGGTGAGTTCTTCCAGCCACAGGCCGCCGCCCTTGGTGAACACGATGGCCGGCACCTGCTGGCCGTCGTGCTCGCGCTTCAGCCCAGCCAGCACCTGGCGCATATAGGCCAGCGAGAAGGCCTGGTACATGCCATCGGCCAGCGTACCGCCCCAGGTATCGAACAGCATCACCGCCTGCGCGCCAGCCTCGATCTGCGCATTCAGGTAGGCCGCGACTGCCGCGGCGTTGATCTCCAGGATGCGGTGCATCAGGTCCGGGCGGCTGTACATCATGGCCTTGACCGTGCGGAAATCCGAGGAGCCGGCGCCTTCCACCATGTAGCAAGCCAGTGTCCAGGGGCTACCCGAGAAACCGATCAGCGGCACGCGCTGGCGGCCGTCCTGCACCAGGGCGCGGCGGATCTCGCTGACCGCGTCGAACACATAGGAGAGCGAGGCCATGTCCGGCACCGCCAGCTTCTTGACATCGCCCTCGGTACGCAGGGGATGCGCGAAGCGCGGTCCTTCGCCTTGCGCGAACGACAGGCCCAGGCCCATGGCGTCGGGCACGGTAAGGATGTCGGAGAAGAGGATGGCCGCATCGAGCGGATAGCGCTCGAGCGGCTGCAGGGTGACTTCGGTCGCGTAGGCCGGGTTCTTGGCCAGGCCGAGGAAGCTGCCGGCGCGAGCGCGCGTGGCGTTGTATTCAGGCAGGTAGCGCCCCGCCTGACGCATCAGCCACAGCGGGGTGTACTCGGTGGGTTGCCGGCGCAGCGCGCGCAGGAAGGTATCGTTCTGCAATGCGGTCATGGTCATCCTCGTAAGACCGCCCATTCCGCGGGGGCCGCCCGCTCAGATATCCGCCGCCAGTTCCTTGAAGGCCTGCGCGGCGCGGCGCATCCATTCGCGCGCGCGCGGGACATCGGGCTGCAGGCGGGCAAAGCCGTGCGTCATGCCGCTCGCTTCCAGCGTGATCACCGGTGCGCCGTAGCGCACCAGGTAATCGGCATAAGCCAGGCCGTCGTCACGCAGCACATCGTGAGCGGCGACCATCACTACGCTGGCCGGCGGCAGGTGCTTCGGCGCGGCGCCCATCAGGTGGATGCGCGTGTCTTCGATGGCAGCGCCTTCGGCGAGGCGCCCGGCACCGATGAATTCGGTCCAGAACCAGGCCATTTCGTCGCGTGTGAGGCCAGGACCATCCGCGAAGGCGCGATAGCTTTCGGTCGCCAGCACCGGGGCCGTCACGGGGTAGACCAGCAACTGGGCGTTGACCAGGCCCGGACGCGCATGCGCATTGGCCCAGCGCGCCGCCTGCGCCGCCAGGTGGCCGCCCGCGCTGTCGCCGGCCACGGCCAGGAAGCCCGCGTCCAGGCGCAAGCGCACGCGCTGCTCGGCGAACCACAGGACGGCTTCCAGCGCGTCGTCGCAAGGCGCCGGAAATGGAAATTCCGGCGCCAGCCGGTAATCCACGCTCGCCACCGCGCAGCCCGTGTCGGCAGCCAGCAGCGCTGCCACGCTGTGGTGCGTGTCATGCGAGCCGACCACCCAGCCGCCACCATGGAAGTAGACGATCAGGCGCGGCTCGGCCACGGCCTCGGGCCGGAACAGGCGCGCGGCCAGGGTGCGGCCCGGCAGCGGGATCTCCAGATCGGCGGCAACGACGCCTTCCGGATCCGGCATGATCGAGGTGGCTGCGATCTCGGCGAAGCGTGCGCGGCGGCCGGCCGCATCGGCCGGTGTGGGTTGGCCGGCGTAGCGCTCGGCGAGACGGCGATAGTAGTCGAGGAGCTGGGGATCGATGGCCATGGCTGCTTGCGAGTGGAATTTGTCTGGTCTGTGCTCGACCGGCTAGTGTAGCGGGATCAGGACGCGAGGCGCATCAGCTCGATCTTGCTGCAGCGGTCCTGCACCGCCAGCAGGCCGGCGGCGCTGGCCCGGCCGAAGGCGACGTCATTGACGATGCCGAGCTGAAACCAGACCCCGCGGGCGCCGATCGCGATGGCGTCCTCGACCACCGGAGGCACGTCGGCGGCGCGACGGAAGATATCGACCCATTCGATACGCTGCCCCGACTCAGCCAGCACCGCGGCGGCATCGGCCAGGCTGGCGTGGCAGGTTTCCCCCAGGATGCGCTCGCCGGCATGGCGCGGGTTGACCGGCACGATACGGTAGCCGTGGCGCTGCAGGAAGGTAGCCACTTCGTGACTGGCGCGGTCGGGGTGGTCGGAGAGGCCAACCACAGCCACGGTCTTCATCGCCAGCATGCTGTGTATGGCCTGATGCATCTCGCTCACGTCTGTTCCTTCTCGTTGGGTTCCGGGGATTTGTCGCGGCCGGTGGCAGGCGGGCGGGCACAACTGCCCAGCCGCGCGAAAGGCACCGCCACCTGGTATGCGCCCTGTGCAAACGGCCCTACCGCGTAAGGCGCATAGTGCATTACCAGGCCACCGCGGTACAGGATAAATGGAGTGCGCGTATCACGCAGGGCTTGCACATCAAGCGCGCCGCGTTCGGGCTCGGCCGCGCCCTGCCGCTTCAGCTCGACCTGCAGTTCGTCGTTGAGTTTTTGCAGGCAAGCCTCGCCCGGCTGCAGCAGGTCTGCAAGCCGGACAGGCGTATAGACAGACCGGGCCGGCGCCGCGGATGCCGCTGATGCGGATTCGGCAGTATCGCTCCGCCAGGTGCCGCCGACAAAGTCGAGACTGCCGTGGGCACCGCCGCTATAGCGCCAGGTGGTACGCAGCAGGCTGACAACGCCGCCGTCGAGGCGCATCAGCTCGATCCCGCTGCGGCATTCCTGCTCGCCCTCACCGCATCCGCTGTCACGCAGCGATGCAATTAGCGCATCGAGTCGGGGGCGGCCAGTCTCCGGAAAGCGTTCGGTAAGTTGCGCGCCTGCCACTTTCACGGTGCGCTCACGGTAAATCGCCTTGCGGGTCAGCGTTAGTGTCTGCCGGCGGGTACCATCGATACTCATCCACTGCCCGGTGGCACTCAGCCCATCGGCGGAGACGGTGCCTTCGAAACGTGCACCAGCGCGGGGCTCGGGATACTCAGCCGGCGCCTGGACGTCGTCGCGCTCGCGCACGCTCAGGCGCCCCTGCGCTGTCAATTGGCCATCGAGTTGACGTGGTGCGGCGGCAAGCATTGAATCGTAACGGGCCGTTCCTTCGACCCGCTCGGTCCCGGCGCGCGAGAAAATCGTCAGCGCTACCTGCACGCCGCCGTCAAGCTCGCCCTGCCACAGCACGCCATTGGGCGCTTGCAACTCGGCGGCGCAAGCAAGACCGCCAGCAAACAGGGAAGCGGTTGACAGCGCCGCAATGCCAAGCTGGACAAGGCCTCTTGTGGTATGTGCGGAAGCAGGAGCGACGGGGGAAAAAGCGGAGTGAGGCGGCATGGCAATCGATGGCCGGACCGCAAAGCGGATGGCGAGTTCAGCGAAATCTATCGGACCCGCGCCACGTGGTGATGTTCCCGCCGCCTGGCGGCGGAGCAGATGCAATGCGCGCTAAAACGCCTATTTAGACGCTTTTTTAGTTACCGCGCTTTCAACTTCTTGCAAACCGATACATTTTGTTACTGCCATCCCCAAAAGTTTCCCCCACAATGCTTTAACACAATCAGTTTTTTGTGAAAGGCGTTCCCTCCCCCAAACAGAAAGGGAGGGCGCATTGAAGAAAGCCTAAGGAAGCATTCCCACCTAGATTGACCGGATCGCAGACGATGCTGCGGTCGGTGTACCAGGTTGAGATGATGTTGGCGCGTGCCGGTTCTGGTTGGTGAGATCGTCTGAATGCGATCAATACTGTCCGACCGGATGTTGGACCACCAAGAAAGTGGTTTGCGCCTGTTGGTTGACCTGGACCTTACCCGTTCCTTCGAATTGACCCCTCGAAGGGATTTTCCCGTCCGCGCGGAGCCTCCCCGGCCCGCGCGCTTTTTTTTGTCCTGAGCCGACAGAATAGTCGTTGGGATTCAAAAAAGGCAGCCGCGAGGCTGCCTTTTTTTTGCCGCTGCCAAAAAAACAACAGCTGCGGCGGTACTGCTTCTTCTTACCGTTTCCGACGCAGGCGCGCGATGGCAGCCAGTTGCGCAGTAGCAACAGCCAGCTCGCCTTGCGCACGTGCCAGGTCGAGATCGCTGCTCTGATTCTGCATCAGCTCCTCGGCGGCGCGCTTGGCTTCCTGCGCCTTGGCTTCGTCGAGGTCGCCGCCGCGGATCGCGGTGTCCGCCAGCACGGTGACGTGCTTGGGCTGGACTTCGAGAATCCCGCCGGCCACGAACACGAACTCTTCGCTGCCGTCTTCCTTCTCGATGCGCACCGCGCCCGGCTGAATACGCGTAATCAGCGGCGTATGGCCCGGCAGGATACCCAGCTCGCCCGACTCGCCCGGCAGCGCCACGAACTTCGCCTGACCGGAGAAGATCGACGATTCGGCGCTGACGACGTCTACAAGAATGGTTGCCATGTGAATTCCTTTAGTCCCTGAAAGCTTCGGCTTCCCGTTGCCAGGAAGCAAGTATTCCGCGCTCAGGCTGAGCGCGGCCGCCGCCGACATTGCTGTCCGCGGCAACCGCCACTACGGCGCTGAAAGCGAAAGACGCCGCTTACTGGAGCTTCTTGGCCTTCTCGAAGGCTTCGTCGATCGAACCGACCATGTAGAACGCTTGCTCGGGCAGGTGATCGCACTCGCCGTCCACCAGCATCTTGAAGCCACGGATGGTTTCCTTCAGCGGCACGTACTTGCCCGGCGAACCCGTGAACACTTCCGCGACGTGGAAGGGCTGCGACAGGAAACGCTGGATCTTACGAGCACGCGACACAGCCTGCTTGTCTTCCGGCGACAGTTCGTCCATGCCCAGAATCGCGATAATGTCGCGCAGTTCCTTGTAGCGCTGCAGCGTTTGCTGAACGCGACGGGCCACGTCGTAGTGCTCCTGACCCACGACTTGCGGGTCGAGCTGACGCGAGGTCGAGTCGAGCGGATCGACGGCGGGGTAGATACCCAGCGCGGCGATGTCACGCGACAGCACGACGGTCGAGTCCAGATGCAGGAAGGTGGTAGCAGGCGACGGGTCGGTCAAGTCATCCGCAGGCACGTACACGGCCTGGATCGACGTGATCGAGCCGGTCTTGGTCGAGGTAATGCGCTCTTGCAGCTTGCCCATTTCCTCGGCCAGCGTCGGCTGGTAACCCACTGCGGAAGGCATACGGCCCAGCAGTGCGGACACTTCCGTACCGGCCAGCGTGTAGCGGTAGATGTTGTCGACGAAGAACAGGATGTCGCGGCCTTCGTCGCGGAACTTCTCGGCCATGGTCAGGCCGGACAGTGCCACGCGCAGACGGTTGCCCGGCGGCTCGTTCATCTGGCCGAACACCATGGCCACCTTGTCGAGAACGTTCGAGTCCTTCATTTCGTGGTAGAAGTCGTTCCCTTCACGGGTACGCTCGCCCACGCCGGCGAACACCGACAAACCGCTGTGCTGCTTGGCGATATTGTTGATGAGCTCCATCATGTTCACGGTCTTGCCAACGCCGGCGCCACCGAACAGGCCAACCTTACCGCCCTTTGCGAACGGGCAGACCAGGTCGATCACCTTGATGCCGGTTTCCAGCAGGTCAACCGAAGGCGACAGTTCGTCGAACTTCGGAGCCTTCTGGTGGATACCGCGCCGCTCGTCCGATGCGATCGGGCCGGCATCGTCGATGGGACGACCCAGCACGTCCATGATGCGGCCCAGGGTGCCTTGACCAACCGGCACCGAAATCGGGGCGCCGGTGCTCTTCACCGCCATGCCGCGGCGCAGGCCGTCCGACGAACCCAGGGCAATGGTACGCACCACGCCGTCACCCAGCTGTTGCTGCACTTCGAAGGTCAGGCCCTTCTCGGCGAACGAGGCTTCGTTGCTCTCTTCCAGCACGAGCGCGTCGTACACCTTCGGCAGCGCGTCGCGGGGGAACTCGATGTCCACCACGGCGCCAATACACTGCACAATATTTCCGATACTCATTTCGTATCTCCGATAGCTTGAATACTTGACGCCTTAGACGGCTGCGGCACCGCTGACGATTTCCGACAGTTCCTTGGTGATCGCTGCCTGACGGGTCTTGTTGTAGACCAGTTGCAGTTCGCCGATCACGTTCTTGGCGTTGTCGGATGCAGCCTTCATGGCCACCATGCGCGCCGACTGCTCGGACGCCATGTTTTCGGCCACGGCCTGGTACACCAGCGCTTCGACGTAGCGGACCAACAGTTCTTCCACCACGGTCTGGGCGTCGGGCTCGTAGATGTAATCCCACGAGTAGGCGCGCTTTTCATCTTCGGTCTGGGCAAACTTGTCGGCGGGGAGCGGCAGCAGCTGCTCCACCATCGGCTCCTGCTTCATCGTATTGATGAACTTGGTGTAAGCCAGGTACACAGCGTCCACCTCACCATTGGTGTAGGCGTCGAGCTGGACCTTGATCGCACCGATCAGTTTTTCCAGATGCGGGGTGTCACCGAGCTGCACCACGTGCGAAACCACCTTGGCGCCGATGCGGCCCAGGAACTGCATGCCCTTGGAACCAATGGCGGTGCTTTGCACCTGCACGCCGCGGCCTTGCAGCTCACGCAGCTCATTGGTCACCGCGCGCAGCACGTTCGTGTTCATGCCGCCGCACAGCCCCTTGTCGGTCGTCACCACGATCATGCCGACGCGCTTGATGTCGCGCGCCACCATGAAGGGGTGCTTGAACTCGGGGTTGGCTTCAGCCAGGTGCGCCGCGATATTGCGCACTTTCTCAGCGTAAGGACGGGCGTTACGCATCCGTTCCTGCGCCTTGCGCATCTTGGACGCGGCGACCATCTCCATCGCCTTGGTGATCTTGCGCGTGTTTTGCACGCTCTTGATCTTGGTTCGAATTTCTTTCGTTCCGGCCATATCTTCCTCTCCATTCGTGCTGCGGCGGCACCGTCATGGCAACGGCGCCGGCGCAGTTTCGTGGAATTGCGCGGTTAGAACGCGGCGGACTTCTTGAAATCCTCGATCGCGGCACGCAGCGTGGCTTCATCTTCCTTCGACAGATCCTTGGTATCTTCGATGCGGTTGATGAGGTCGGCGTACTTGGTCTTCAGATGGTCGTGCAGGCCCTTCTCGAACGCGAGAATGTCCTTCACTTCCACGTTGTCGAGGAAGCCGTTGTTGGCTGCGTACAGCGACGCGGCCAGCTGCCACACCTGCAGCGGCAGGTATTGAGCCTGCTTGAGCAGTTCGGTCACGCGGCGGCCGCGCTCGAGCTGCTTGCGGGTGGCATCGTCCAGGTCGGAAGCGAACTGCGCGAACGCAGCCAGTTCACGATACTGGGCCAGGTCGGTACGGATRCCGCCGGACAGCTTCTTGATGAYCTTGGTCTGGGCSGCACCACCRACGCGCGACACCGAGATACCGGCGTTSAYKGCSGGGCGGATRCCYGMGTTGAACAGGTCGGTTTCCAGGAAGATCTGGCCGTCGGTGATCGAGATCACGTTGGTCGGCACGAAGGCGGACACGTCGCCAGCCTGCGTTTCGATCACGGGCAGCGCGGTCAGCGAGCCGGTCTTGCCGGTCACGGCACCCTTGGTGAACTTCTCGACGTAGTCGGCGTTCACGCGGGCTGCGCGCTCGAGCAGACGCGAGTGCAGGTAGAACACGTCGCCGGGGTAGGCTTCGCGGCCCGGCGGGCGGCGCAGCAGCAGCGACACCTGGCGGTAGGCCCAGGCTTGCTTGGTCAGGTCGTCATAGACGATCAGCGCGTCTTCGCCGCGGTCGCGGAAGTACTCACCCATCGTGCAGCCGGCGTAGGCAGCCAGGTACTGCATGGCGGCGGAGTCCGAAGCCGTTGCCGCGATCACGATGGTGTACTCCATCGCGCCGAGCTCTTCGAGCTTGCGCACCACGTTGTTCACGGTCGAAGCCTTCTGACCGATTGCCACGTAGACGCAGAAAACGCCCTTGCCCTTCTGGTTGATGATGGCGTCGACAGCGACGGCGGTCTTGCCGGTCTGGCGGTCGCCAATGATCAGCTCGCGCTGGCCACGGCCGATCGGCACCATCGCGTCGATCGACTTCAGGCCGGTCTGCACCGGCTGGCTAACCGACTGGCGTGCGATCACGCCAGGGGCAACCTTCTCGATCACGTCAAATTCCTTGGCGTTGATCGGGCCCTTGCCGTCGATCGGCTGGCCCAGCGTGTTGACCACGCGGCCCAGCAGTTCCTTGCCAACCGGCACTTCCAGAATGCGGCCGGTGCACTTGACCGGGTCGCCTTCGGAAATGTGTTCGTAGTCGCCCAGCACCACGGCGCCGACAGAGTCGCGCTCGAGGTTCAGCGCGAGGCCGAAGGTGTTGCCGGGGAATTCCAGCATCTCGCCCTGCATCACGCCGGACAGGCCGTGCACGCGGCAGATACCATCGGTCACGGAAATCACCGTGCCGGTGTTGCGCACTTCAGCGTCAGCGCCAAGACCCGAGATGCGGGACTTGATCAGCTCGCTGATTTCTGAGGGGTTCAGTTGCATCACAATGCTCCTAATTCTTCAATCCGTCGGCCGGTATGCGCGCTTACGCGCATCATGCGGTCAGCGCCACTTGCATTGCTGCCAGGCGCGCACGCACGGAGGTGTCGAGCACTTCGTCGCCGACCTTGACGCGCACGCCGCCAATCAGCGACGGGTCCACCGCAACCGAAGGCTGCAGCTTGCGGCCGAACTTGCGTTCGAGTGAGGCGACGAGGTCGGTCAGGGTTGCGCCCTCGATAGGGAAGGCACTCGTGATCTCGACATCTGCCGACCCTTCACGGTCGTTCTTGAGCGCATGGAACTGCTCGGCGATTTCCGGCAATACCGACAGGCGGTGGTTAGCCACCAGCAGGCTGACAAAGCGCCTGGCTTCGTCGTTGACCGGAGACTTCAGGGCCGACAGGAACAGTGCGGTCAGCTTGTCGCCTTGCACGTTCGGATCGCCAGCCACCGCCTTCAAGTCGGGATTGGCGGCAACTTGCCCCATTTCCGACACCAGCTCGGACCATGCATCCAGATTGCCGCTCGACTCGGTCGCGACGCGGAACAGCGCCTCTGCGTAGGGACGGGCAATGGTTGCGGTTTCAGCCATGATTAGAGCTCAGCCTTGAGTTGATTGAGCAGATCCGCGTGGACCTGCGCGTTCACTTCGCGCTTGAGGATCTGCTCGGCACCCTTGACGGCCAGCACGGCGACCTGGTCGCGCAATTGCTCGCGCGCGCGGGTAACTTGCTGATCGGCTTCGGCCTTGGCCTGGGCAATGATGCGTGCGGCTTCTGCCTGGGCGTTCTGCTTGATCTCGTCAGCCGTCAGCTGGGCGCGCTTCTCGGCGTCGGCGACGCGTTGGGCACCTTCGGTGCGGGCTTCGGCCAGGGCCTGGTCCACACGCTTGTTGGCGAGTTCGAGCTCAGCCTTGCCTTTTTCGGCGGCGGCGAGGCCATCGGCGATCTTCTTTGCGCGTTCGTCGAGCGCCTTCACCAGCGGCGGCCAAATGAATTTGGCAACTACCCACCACAGGATGAAGAACACGACCATCTGCGCAAGAAACGTTGCGTTCAGATTCATGGTGTGTTCCTTTCGGTAATCAAACTACAGATAAATGCGCAAGGGCGGCCAGGCTAAGTGGCCCGCGCCGCCCGTCAGCATCATGCAGACCGAAAAGAATTACTTGATGACAGCCAGCAGCGGGTTGGCGAATGCGAACAGCATTGCAACACCAACACCGATCAGGAATGCCGCGTCGATCAGGCCAGCCAGCAGGAACATCTTGGTTTGCAGCGGGTTCATCAGCTCGGGCTGACGTGCGCACGCTTCGATGTACTTGCCGCCCATCAGGGCGATACCCAGGCAGGCGCCGATTGCGCCCAGACCGATGATGATGCCGATACCGATGGCGGTCAGACCCTGGATGTTGGCGAGATATGCTTGCATGACGACTCCTTTAATTGAGAAGAGACTTAGAACCAAAAAACCGAAAAACCGAAAACTTGAAAATCAGTGGTGATCGTGAGCCTGGCCGATGTACACCAGCGTCAGCATCATGAAAATAAAGGCCTGGAGCAAAACGATCAGAATGTGGAAGATCGCCCAGACAGCACCGGCCAGTACGTGACCGACGAAGCCCAGCGCGGACAGGTCTGCGCTGAACGTCCAGATGGAACCCAGCAGCGCGATCAGCAGGAACACCAGTTCGCCGGCGTACATGTTGCCGAACAACCGCATGCCCAGCGAAACCGCCTTGGCCAGGAATTCGATCAGGTTCAGGACCAGGTTGAACGGGGCCAGGTACCACTTGGCGCCGAACGGGGCCGACAGCAGCTCATGTGCGAAACCGCCCACGCCCTTGATCTTGAAGCTGTAGTAAATCATCAGCACCAGCACGGCGCATGACATGCCCAGCGTGCCGTTCAGGTCGGCCGTGGCAACGGCGCGATGGTGCGGCAGGTGGATGTGGAAGATGCCCAGCAGGCCGTTCAGGCCGGTGACCCAGTCGACCGGGATCAAGTCGACGGCGTTCATCACGGTGATCCAGCAGAACACCATCAGCGCCAGCGGAGCGATGAAGGAACGGTCGCCSTGGATGATGCCCTTGGCCTGGTCGTCGACCATCTCGACGATCATTTCGACGAATGCCTGGAAACGGCCCGGCACGCCGGCGGTGGCGCGGCGCGCTGCGGCGTACAGGAACAGGCAGGCGATGGCGCCGCACAGTACCGACCAGAACACGGTGTCGTAGTTGATGATGCTGAAGTCAACCACGGAGGCTTGCTTGCCGCCGACCGAGTTGAAATTCTGCAAGTGTTCGGCGATATAGCCGGAGGGGGTGAGGGCCTGTTCGGCGCCTTGAGCAGCTGACATGTCGAAACGAACCGTAATATTGCGAAACCAGTTGCCGGCATTTTGCCGGTACGCTTCTTGCACCGCCTTCAGCATGATTTGCTGGTCACCGCGGGCAAGCTCGTTTGAACCTTATCTGCGCCGCGCTTCACTGTTGTGACGCGCCACGCCAAAAAACTCTTGATATTCTGTTTTCGTGCCCCACTTCGACAGGAAGCACACTTATTCGATCTACTGCGCCTGGCCACTTTGCCCTGAGGCACACCCTCAGCGAATCGCCAGCGCCACCCAGTAGGTCTTGAGCGCAAGCAGGAACGTGACCAGCATCGGAACCCAGCGCAACTCGCTGTACAGCACCACCACCAGCACAAACAGTGCGGCGGTGGCAAACACCTTGATCGCCTCGCCGACCACAAGCCCGCTGATCGAGGGACGCTCGCGCGACATCCAGAGGCGCAAGGCGAAGAAGCCGCTGGGCACGAAACATACCGTGCCACCAAATAGTGCGGACCAACCCGCCGCCCCGGCGTTACCGCCGGCAAACAGTCGCCAGGCAATGGCCGACAAAACAGTAACCGCCATCTGCGCCAGCACGACCCTGCCGGGCGTCATGCGCGAAGGGCGCAGCGCGCGCTCGCCGAACAGCGTTTCCGCCTCGACGCGCGACAGCGGATCGACCGCCTCTTCCTCGCGCTCCGCCTCGTCGTCTTCCCAGGTTTCCCAGGCTGCATTACGTGCGACTTTAGGTGCGTTACGCGGCTGCCGGTCTTTATCCTGACCAGCATCATGACGATCTGAAACCACCTGCGTATTGCCTCTGCTTGTTGTTTAATCCGACCCGGAACTTTTCTGGACCGGCCGGAATTCAAACCGCACGATTTTACGAGGAATGCACCATGCGAGTCAATCTGCTTACAGACTCCTTGCAACAGTCCGCATTCCGCTTGCAATCTCCACGCGCCCATAGTGCGCGCGCGACCGACTGCCTCCAATAACGCGCCAAGTAATTGAAGCGCCTTGGGACAGCGGCGCACCATGGTCGTTTAACGCCCTTGCGTGGCGCTTACGAAGGGATCATCGCGGCCGGTCCGTGGCACTAAAACCACGCAGCCCGGCCGTTAATCGCGCACTATTTTCGGGAAGCCCACTCAGGCGGGAGACTGGCTCTCGCCGGGCTCGCGCAGGCGTGTCAGCACACCGTCGAGCGCATCGTTGCTGGTGAAGTGAATGGTGAGCTGGCCTTTGCCGCGGGTGCCCAGCTTGATCTGCACTGGCAAGCCAAGCACGTCGGATAGTTCTTCCTCAAGGCGCGTCACGTCGCGCGCCGGTGCGCCGTTGTTTGGTTTCTGCAACCTGAGGTCCAGGGGCTTGAGGGTGGAGGCTACCAGCTTTTCGGTCTCGCGCACCGACAATCGCTTATTAATGATTTGATTGGCGAGCGTGATCTGGTTGGCGCCGTCGACGGGTAGCAACGCGCGCGCGTGCCCCATGTCGAGATCGCCCGCCATCAGCATGGTCTGTACCGGCTGGGCGAGGTTCAGCAGACGCAGCAGGTTGGATACCGCGCTGCGCGAGCGCCCTACCGATTCCGCCGCCTGCTCGTGCGTGAAATTGAACTCGCGCACCAGGCGCATGATGCCTTGCGCTTCTTCCAGCGGATTGAGGTCTTCGCGCTGGATATTCTCGATGAGCGCCATCGCGGCGGCGGCTTCGTCTGCCACGTCCTTGACCAGCACCGGCACCTCGTCGAGCCCGGCGATCTTGGAGGCGCGGAAGCGCCGCTCCCCGGCAATGATCTCGTAGCGATCCGGCTCGGCCACGCGGCGCACCAGGATGGGCTGCATCAGACCCTGGGAGCGGATGCTCGCGGCCAACTCYTGCAACGCACCCTCATCCATGCGCGTGCGCGGCTGGTACTTGCCGGGCTGGAGCTGGTCCAGACGCAGCACCGAAGGCGCGCCCTCCTGCTTGACGGCATCGACAATTTCGGCCGGCCCACCCAGCAGGGCTTCCAGTCCGCGGCCCAGGCCCTTCTTCTTCACGGTGCTCATCTCGGTATCCTGTATACGTGAATCTCAGGCCCGGCGCTTAGCCGAGTTGCTTGACGCGCGCGATCATTTCCGCGCCGAAGTCGAGGTAAGCCTTGGCGCCCTTGGAGGACGGATCGAAGGCCACGCCGGGTACGCCGTAGGACGGTGCTTCCGCCAGCCGCACATTGCGCGGAATGACGGTCTTGAACACCTTGTCGCCGAAATGCGACTCAAGCTGGGCTGACACCTGCTGCTGCAATGTCACACGTGGATCAAACATCACACGAAGCAAGCCGATCACCTTCAGGTCGCGATTGAGGTTGGCGTGCACCTGCTTGATGGTGTTGACGAGATCGGACAGCCCTTCCAGCGCGAAGTACTCGCATTGCATCGGCACGATTACGCCGTTGGCGGCGCAGAGGCCGTTGAGGGTCAGCAGGGAGAGCGAGGGTGGGCAATCGATCAGCACGAAATCGTACTCGTCATCGACTTCGGCAAGGGCGTTCTTGAGCCGGCGCTCGCGCTGATCCAGCTCGACCAGCTCTACTTCCGCACCGGCCAGTTCACGGTTGGCAG
The DNA here is from genome assembly GCF_056397325.1 of Cupriavidus sp. 05N39. Taxonomy (NCBI): domain Bacteria; kingdom Pseudomonadati; phylum Pseudomonadota; class Betaproteobacteria; order Burkholderiales; family Burkholderiaceae; genus Cupriavidus; species Cupriavidus sp. 05N39. The sequence goes on along the minus strand of NZ_JBFTNE010000002.1, from coordinate 8,329 downwards.
GCAACACATCGTACTTGCCGGACTCGGAGTGCTGGCGCGCCTGTTTCACCGTAGATAGCCCGACCAGCACCTGATAGACGCTGTGTTCGAGCGACTGCTTGTCGATGCCGGATCCCATCGAGGCGTTGCCCTGGGGATCGAGGTCGACGAGCAGCACGCGCTGGTCCTGTGCCGCCAGCCCGGCGGCAAGGTTCACCGTGGTGGTGGTCTTGCCGACGCCGCCCTTCTGGTTTGCGATCACGAATACCTTGGCCATAAGCTCCTGCTGCTCCTGCTTGATTTCAACCTGCCGGGGGTGGGCGCCGGCGACAACCACCGGCCGGGTCAGCGGCGCGACAGCACCACCAGGTGACGCTCTGCGTCCAGCTCCGGCACGGTCAGGCGCGGGATTGCCTCGACCTGCCACTGTGCCATCAGCCCGGCCGCTTCCATGCGATCGATCTCGGGCTGGGGATAAACGCCCTTCATTGCTATCAGCTTGCCGCCCGGCGCCAGCAGGTGGCCGGCGAGCGAGACGAAATCGCTCAACTCTGCAAATGCGCGCGAGGTGATCACCGCATAGCCCTTGTTGTCCTCCAGCTTCTCGACCGGCCCCCAATGGGCAGCGGAATTGGACAATCCGAGCTGTGCCCGACACTGCGTGAGGAAGGCTGTCTTCTTTTGCACGATGTCGACCATCAGTACCGATACATCGGGACAGGCGATGGCAAGCGGCAGGCCGGGCATGCCGCCGCCCGAACCCACGTCGAGCACCCGGCGGCGCGCGCCCTCCTCCACCACGGCGGCGCGCGCCGCCTCCGCCAACGCCGGCACAGCGGCCAGCGAATCCAGCATGTGGTGGGTGAGCATCTCGTCAGGATGACGGATGGCGGTCAGGTTATAGACGCCGTTCCATTTGCGCAGCAGCGCGAGGTAGGCAAACAACTGGTCTATCTGTGGCGCGGAGAGAGCCAGCCCGATGGCGGACAGGCCGGCTTCCAGCCGACGGCGCTGGTCGGCATCGTCCACGGCGGTGTAACGTTGGTTCCTCACTCAGGCGGCCTCTTGGCTGGAGCCGGACTTGGTACGCCCCATGCCCTTTTTCTTCAGATGGACCAGCAACAGTGAAATCGCCGCCGGCGTCACGCCGGAAATACGCGATGCCTGGCCGAGTGTCTCCGGGCGGTGCTGGTTCAGTTTCTGGCCGACCTCAATGCCCAGGCCGCGCACTTCGGTGTAATCGAAGTCTTCTGGCAAGCGGGTGGATTCGTTGGCTTCCAGCTTATCCACCTCCGCAGCCTGGCGTGCGATGTAGCCGTGATACTTGATGCCGATCTCGATCTGCTCGCAAATCTGCTCGACCAGCAGGGGATCGGTATCCAGCGGCTGGGCCGGCGCGAACTTGCCATCCTGCAGTGCCATCAGTGCGTCGTACGTAACGGCCGGACGGCGCAGCAGGTCGGCGAGGTTGTACTCGCGCTCGATCGCCTTGCCGAGCAGCGGCACCGCATCCGCCTCGGGCAGCAGGCTCGGATTGACCCAGGTCCCCTTCAATCGCTCTGTTTCACGTGAAACAGCATCGCGTTTCCGGTTAAATGCATCCCAGCGCACATCGTCGACAACGCCAAGCGCCCGACCAGCCTCGGTCAATCGCATATCGGCATTATCTTCGCGCAGGCTCAAACGGAACTCCGCGCGGCTGGTGAACATTCGGTACGGTTCCGAGACCCCGCGGGTGATCAGATCGTCGACCAGAACCCCAAGATAGGCCTGGTCCCGCCGGGGAGTCCAGGCTTCGCGCTCCTTCACGAAGCACCCGGCATTGATACCGGCCAGCAGGCCTTGGGCCGCCGCCTCCTCGTAGCCGGTGGTGCCGTTGATCTGCCCCGCGAAGAACAGGCCGCGGATCGCCTTGGACTCCAGGGAGGCCTTCAGGGCACGCGGATCGAAGTAGTCGTACTCGATGGCGTAGCCAGGGCGCAGGATATGCGCGTTCTCCATGCCACGGATCGAATGCACCAAGGCGAGTTGCACGTCGAACGGCAGGCTGGTTGAGATCCCGTTGGGATAGAACTCGTTGGTCGTCAGCCCTTCCGGCTCCAGGAAAATCTGGTGGCTGTCCTTGCTGGCGAAGCGGTGGATCTTGTCTTCAATGCTGGGGCAGTAGCGCGGCCCTACCCCCTCGATCACGCCGGTGTACATCGGCGAACGATCGAGGCCGCCACGGATAATATCGTGGGTACGGCTATTGGTATGCGTGATCCAGCACGGCAATTGCTGCGGGTGCTGTTCGGCACGGCCCAGGAAGGAGAACACAGGCACCGGGTCGAGATCGCCGGGCTGCTCCTCCATCACGGAGAAGTCGATGGTGCGGCCATCAATGCGCGGCGGCGTACCGGTCTTCAAGCGGCCCTGAGGCAGCTTGAGTTCCTTCAGCCGCGCGGACAGCGATACCGACGCAGGATCGCCTGCACGTCCGCCGGTGTAGTTATCCAGCCCCACGTGAATCTTGCCGTCGAGGAAGGTGCCGGCGGTCAGCACAACCGCGCGCGCGCGGAACGTAATGCCAACCTGAGTGACGGCACCGACCACGCGGTCTCCCTCCACCACGAGGTCATCCACGGCCTGCTGGAACAGCATGAGGTTCGGCTGGTTTTCCAGCCGGGTACGGATCGCCTTGCGATACAGCACGCGGTCGGCCTGAGCACGGGTGGCGCGAACGGCCGGGCCCTTGCTGGAATTCAGGATGCGGAACTGAATGCCCGACTCGTCCGTGGCAGCCGCCATGGCACCACCCATTGCGTCCACTTCCTTGACGAGATGGCCCTTGCCAATGCCGCCGATCGACGGATTGCAACTCATCTGGCCAAGGGTCTCGATGTTATGGCTCAGCAGCAGCGTCTGGCAGCCCATACGAGCCGCGGCGAGCGCGGCTTCCGTGCCGGCGTGGCCGCCGCCGACAACAATGACATCGAATTCTTTTGGGTAAAGCATGGAGGCGCCTCCTCCGGGAGGCTGGCGGGAAATGAATCGGGATGCCGAATTATAGCGGCATTCGCTGTGGCGTCCCTGCGCCGCGGCATGTTTCACGTGAAACATGCCGCATGAATAACTCGGGTGTGTTCCACGTGAAACAAAAAAAGCCGGGCGCGATGGCCCGGCTTGGATACTGACTGGATTAACGTCTACGCATCATGCCCCGCCCTGCTCTCGCAAGTAGCTGGCAATGCGTTCGACCAGTCGGCCGAGATCCGCCTGAACCTGGCCGAACCCGGTGCTGCGCTCGCGCGTTGCCTCATCCATATACAGCGGTCGGCGAATCTCGATCTGCAAGCTGTTGCGCCGCTCGGCGGGGCGCCCAATTTGCGCTATCAGTTGCACGCCCTTGTACGGATCGTTACGCGCCACCGTATAGCCGAGCGCCCGCAATTCGGATTCCACTAGTGCGACGAAATCCGGCTCGCAGGTCGTGCCGTCGCGATCGCCCAGCACGAAGTCCGCCAGTGGACGCGGACTCTGGATCTTGAGCCGCTCATAGGCGTTGTTCGGCATCGAGTGCAGGTTCAGATGCCAGACCGCACCGAAGCGCTGGTAGGCCTCCTCCACCGCCGCCGATAGTGCCTGATGGTAAGGGCGGTAGTATCGATCAATCCGGCCGCGTACCTCTTGCAGCGAGAGCTTGCGGTCGTAGATCCGTGTGGCCGCATCCACATTGCGCCAGATCAGTCCATAGCCCAGGCGCGTCTTTTCACCTGGCGCCAGCGGCTCAGGCCAGGCGCCATCCAGCAGTTCAGGATCCAGATCGTCTAACATACGATTGGGATCGATATAGACGCGGGGGAAATTCGCAGCAATCAGCGTGCCGCCGATCCGCGGCACGGCTTCCCACAGCGATTCCACGTGGGTGTCCTCGCCGCTCCGAAGGCGCTGCCGCGGGATGGCCGCACCGAAGTCCTGCGGGTAGCACGTGCCGCTGTGCGGCGAATCGCAAACCAGCGGCAAGGCCTGAGCCTGCGGCGCGGACTGGACAAAGGGTTCGAAGCTATCATTCATGCAATCAATCCAGTTTGATATTGGCGGCCTTGGCGACGCGCGCATAGCGCGTCATGGCCTGCTGGATCTGCACCTTGAAGCCATCCGGCGTGGTCGGCACGAGCGTGCCGCCGGACTCTTCCACCTTGCGCTTGAACTCCGGGTTCTGCATGGCCTTGTGGATGGCGCTGTTGAGCTTCTCGACAATAGCCGGCGGCGTGCCCGCGGGTGCCACGATGCCGAACCAGCCGCCATCCCCCATCTCCTTGTAGCCCAGTTCCGCGTAGGTCGGCACGTTGAGCAACTGCGGTGAACGAACTGCGCCCAGCACAGCGAGCGCGCGCAGCCGGCCGGATTTCACGTGGGGCAGCGTGGACGACAGGTTGTCGGTGATCGCATTGACCTGCCCCGCCACCGCATCGTTGAGTGCCAGGCCGGCGCCCTTGTAAGGTACGTGCAGCAGGTCGATCTTGGCCAGCATCATGAAGTTCTCGATATTCACATGGCCCAGCGAACCCGCGCCCGGTGAAGCGAAACTGTACTTGCCGGGGTTGGCACGGACCAGGGCAACGAACTCCTGCATGGTCTTGGCCGGCACGCTCGGATGCACGGCGAACACACTGGGGATCGCCACCACATTGGTGACTGGCGCGAAATCCTTGATCGGGTCGTAATTCAGCTTGGGGTACACGGCCGGGTTGGAACCGTGCGTGCTGACGGTAGCCATGCCGATGGTATATCCATCCGGAGCCGCGCGCGCGACCTGCTCCATGCCAAGCGAGCCGCCGGCACCGCCCTTGTTCTCCACCACGATCGACTGGCCCAGTTCACGGCCGCCGAACTCCGCCACCAGGCGCGCCGACAGGTCAGTCGAACCGCCCGCGGCAAAAGGTACGACCAGGCGGATCGGGCGGTTCGGATAGTTGGCCTGCGCGAACGCGCCGCCAGCGGCAGAGAGGCTGGCGCATGCCGCCAGGCAGGACAGGACAAAATGCCGGCGCGGCAAACTGGCTCGGATCATGGGGTTTTCTCCTTGGAGTTATATGGGAAGGTGGCCAAGTGTCGGCAGTTTACCGGGTCCGCACAAACGACTATATTGCACGGTTGCATTACCAAAGCTCATTCTCGGCTCCGCCCTCCCCCAATGCGGCTACGCTCGCCCTCGATGTCCGAACTGCATGCCTTTGCCGCCGCCGCGCGGCTGGGCAGCTTTACGCGTGCGGCCGAGGATCTGTGTGTCACCCAGGGGGCGATCAGCCGCGCCATTGCCCGTCTCGAATCGCACTTTGGCCAGCCCCTTCTCCAGCGCAATGCGCATCGCCTGACCCTGACGGATGCCGGCCGGCAACTGCTCGACTCGGTGGCCGGCCCGCTGGCAGCCATTGAGCACGCCAGCGCCGCCCTGCTCTCTCGCGACCGTCAGCATCACCTCACGCTGTCCGCGGTGCCCACGCTGGCCAGCGTATGGCTGATACCAAGGCTGCCGGATTTCCACCGTCGCTACCCCGAGATCCGCCTGGACTTTGTGCCGTACCGGCGCAACGAGGATTTCACAGGCCCGGCGCCGGATGCTGCAATCCTGGCCGGCACCCCGGACCGCTGGCCAAGCCTGCAATGCGACTACGTGATCGGCAGCGAGATGGTACCCATCTGTCATCCCGACCGGGCCCGCGCCCGCCATGAGGCTGGACGATGGTCCGAGCCGGCAGAACTGCTGCAAGAACCCTTGCTCTACCACACCACCGCCCCTGCCAACTGRCAACACTGGCTGTATGCGGCAGGCGTACCCAGTGCTGCGCCGGCGCTTGCCACGGGCTTCGACCAGGTCTCGATTCTGGTCCAGGCGGTCAAGGCGGACATGGGGGTGGCCGTACTGCAGCGCTGTCTGGTACGGGATGAGATTGCCGCGGGGCTCGTGGTGGCGCCGTTCGATTTGCCGATCAGGCTGACGCGGGGGTACTTTCTGTGTGCGCCGAGGGAGAGGCGGGACCATCCCGCATTTGCCAAGTTTCGTGCGTGGCTACTTGGCATGGCGGCGCATGATCCCGACGTGCTGCAGGCCAATCAGGAAAATTCACCAGACAAATAACAGAAGGAAAAATTCTGTAAATTATTTTTGTTCGCCGAATAGTCACTCGCCTCTTGGTACGCGGATATCTACACAACGAATTGATCGCCAATTCGTATATGCATTTACATTCTTTCCATAGATATATAGCGTACCTATCGCTGCGCTAACCATGGATCAAGAACGCATCTGTGGGGTCCGGCTTCTTGCCATCCAATCCACAAATAGTAATGACTGGAAATGCCAGTTATTATTCGTCGTATAAATTCCGACAATCAATAAGGCCTAGGCCGCCTTCTTCGCCAGCCCCAGATACGTCTCGATCACCTTCGGATTCGCCGCCAGCTCCGCCGCCGGCCCCTCCATCGCCATGTCCCCCGTCTCGATCACATACCCATAGTCCGCCACCTGCAGCGCCGCGCGTGCGTTCTGCTCGATCAGCAGTGTCGCCACACCGGTCTTGCGCAGGTCGTTGATGATGTGGAAGATTTCCTTCACGATCAGCGGCGCCAGCCCGAGGCTTGGYTCRTCCARCATCAGCAGTTGCGGCTTGGCCATCAGCGCGCGSCCCACCGCCAGCATCTGGCGCTCGCCGCCGGACAGCGTGCCGGCATCCTGCYTSGCCCGCTCCTTCAGGCGCGGGAACAAGCCGTAGACCACTTCCATCTGGTCGAGAAAGTTCTTCTCCCCGGCGCGCTTGCGACGATACGCCCCCAGCACCAGGTTGTCCGCCACGCTCATCGAGCCGAACAGCTCGCGCTTCTCCGGCACCAGGCACATGCCGCATCACGCTTGGGCCGCGTATTTGCTAGCTGCTTGTCATCCTTTTTGACGTCCGCGATCTTGAACGCATCCTTGAGAGAATCCTCAATCAGCGTGTCGTAATTCGTGGTCCAGTAGACCGGAATAGGCAAGCGCGTCAGGATTTTGTGCGTCTCCGACAGTTCGCCCTGATGAGAAAACTCCTCCAGTATTTTTTGTAATCCCGGATCGGTTGCCGCGATGACTCACGTGATACTGGGCCAGCGATATCAGATCGTGCTCTTTATCCACGCTCAGGCCGAGCTCAGCCGCGATATCACTAAGGAGCGATGGCCAGTCCACATAACCCACGCTCTTCGACATGCCAGCGCCCGCAAAAATCGCGACGTTCTTGTTGGCCAGGTCCGAGACAAATTCCTTGATGAAGGCCTCGATGGCGCGATCAAATTTCATATTCTTCTCGATTGACGTTCTTTACATCTCGCTAAAGATGGCCCGGTCCCGCAGGTAGCCACCGCCCTCCCGCCGCGTGTTGGTCTGGCTCACGATCACCCAGTCGCGCAGGTCTCCGACATCCGCATCGGTCTGCACCGGGAAGACGGCGCCCATCTCTGCCTTGCAATTCGGCCCCTGGCCAACCTCCGGCGGTGTCATCCGGCGGTCGATCCAGGCCTGGTTTTCCTTGTAGATCTTCACCTCGAACCCGCTGAGCGGCCGGTTGGCCGCATGCTTGCGGCACACATTCTCGATGGCCGTGTTGCGATCGAGCTCGGTCACGGCGCCTGCCATGTAGAAGCCCGCCAGCGAGTCATGCATGTGGTCCTCGAACAGCGCATGGCAGCCATCCGGCGGCGGCACAGGATCTTCAAAGTGGGACATCGCAGCGGTCTCAAACGGCGTCAGCGCTTTGGCCATATTGGCGGCGAGTACCTGCATCAGGTTGGCCCCGGCACGCTCCTGGGGCGACAGCATGAGCGGGTTGCGATCCCCATAAGGGGAACGATCGGGCGCGGCCCGGTATCGCACCAGTACCAGGTCGCCCTTGAGGCGGTCATTCGATTCCTGCAGGTCGGTCTGGTCCTGGGGATTGGACGCGAGGTAGAAAGGGCGCTGTTCCAAACGCCGCAGCAGCCACGCACGCCACTGGAAAAAGCGCGCGTAGTGCTGGCTGAKCTGCTCGTTRTASGGCCCGCCTTCGCAACGGCTCCACCGCATGTACTGGTTCCAGACCTGCACCAGGCTGGGGTCGATCTCGACATCCATTCTTGCATCGCCATCGAGATATGGATACGTGGTAAGCGGCACGCCAGCCAGCAGGGCCGCCTTGTACATATGCAGCAGCGGGATCTGCGACATCAGCGCGGGCAGGCCATCCCGGGCCTTGCCCTGGTCGCCCGCCCCATAGCCGCCGCCCACGTCCGAGTGCATGCCGGGGTACAGCACCTCGCCGCCGCCCACGTCCGAGTGCATGCCGGGGTACAGCACCTC